>NZ_CALHQO010000388.1:0-1169 GCF_938036635.1 uncultured Leptotrichia sp. | reverse complement strand
CAAAAGCAGGAATTGGAAAAAAGGCTTTGATAATTTTAACAATAATTGGTGTAATATTAAAAATACTAATATCTTTAATATCGTATAAATATTTAGTTTCATCAGCAGGAGATGAAGAATTTTTACCAACTTATTATGCTTATTTTGCCATAGGTTTATTGGATGTAATATTTCTTGTGGGGCTTGGTGTAAATTTATTGATAGGAAGGAGAAAACAGCATGATAAAAATTAAAAAATTGACAGGATTTATGATTTTTCTACTTTTTGGAATGATATTTATTTCCTGTGGAAAACCTTCAAAAAAAGACATAATAGACAAGGGATATATATTAGAAGTAGGTGTATCCAATGAGATTGACAGGGAATTTGCCGGAAAAATGGAGCATTCTCCCACTTATACTATTTTCAAAGCGACTGAATATAAGGACAATGATATTATGGTGCAGAATCTCAAAAATGGAACAGTTAAAGCAATCCTTTCGCCTATGCTGTCGTTAGGAAATTCTGATTACGGCTATTATCCTGTCTATGTGGATAACAAAAATTATGAAACTGTATATCTCATATACAGAAAGGATATTCCCGATTTTTTGAAAAACAGCTTTGAAAAAGGGGACGGCTTTATGTTAAATAATATGGAAAAATATTCTAAAGAAAAATATAAAGACAGATTTTCATTTTTTAGTAATATTGAAGATTTTGAGAAAAAAATAATGGCTAATGAATGGACTCTTGTAAATATTGCAGGACTTGAACTTAAAAACAGTAAAATTTCGATAAAACTTGATAAAGGAAATGTTGTCATAACAGGAAAAAACGGGAAAAAATATTCGGGAAAATATTTCCTGAAAAATCACAGAATTTCTTTTGAAATAGATAATTTGAACAATCTGCTGGAAAAATGGAGCGAACTGACCAACAGTGATAAAGATTTTTTAGATGATTTAAGTAATGCCGATGTAATAACACTTATGAATAGCGAGCAGACTCTCTATATCGGAGTTCCTGAAAGTAATCTTGTATTCAAAAAAACATCAAAAAATAAAAAATAGTAATGATTTTTCTGATGTAACATTTGGAGAAAATGTTCAGTATGTAGACATAACTAAATCTGATTCATTCTCTGCTTCTACAACATTCGGAACTACTACTATCTACTTTGAGAAAT
>NZ_CALHQO010000387.1:0-1766 GCF_938036635.1 uncultured Leptotrichia sp. | reverse complement strand
AAATGAAAACTATGTGTATAATATGTGGGAATGCAATAGAAATCACTATGTATAATTATTGTGGAAAAAATTGTATGAAAGTTATAAAGCATTGTAAATACTGAAAAAATTAATATTTTTTCTTGTGGAAAAACATGTGGAAAACTTTTGTGGAAAATCTTGATTATTTATTTTATATATGTTATAGTTAAGGCAAATAGAAAGGCTGGAATTATTGTAAAATTTAAAATTTTTATTTATAGGAATACTGTTAAAAAAGGAGAGAAAAAATAAATGGATGTTGTGAAATTGTGGGAAAAAATTAAGAAAATTATGAAAAAAAGAGTTAATGAAGGGGAATTTGAGCTATTTTTTGAAAATGTGGAGGCAACTAAACTTGAAGAGAGTGTCTTTACTCTTACTTGTAATTCCAAGCTAATAAAGGAAAATATGGAAAAATATAAAAGCCAGATGGAAGAAATTATAGAAATTGTGACAGATGAAGAAGTTACGATAAACTTTGAGATAAAAAAACAGGATGTGATGTCATATAAGCCTGAAACTCACAGTTTTCCAAAAGAAACAATGGAAAAAGCTTCACTTGTTCACACAGGACTAAATCCAAAGCACAGGCTTGATAATTTTGTTGTTGGTGAAAACAGTAAGCTTGCATATAATGCCTGTCTAGCAGTTGTAAAAAATCCAACGGTTTATAACCCTCTTTTTATTTTTGGAAGTTCAGGGCTTGGAAAAACCCATCTTATGCAGGCTGTTGGAAATGCAATTTTAGAAAATGACCCAAGTAAGCGTGTTTATTATTCTACTTCTGAAGAATTTGCAAATGAATTTTTTAAAGTTTTGAACAGTGGACGAATTCAGCATTTTCGCGATACATTCCGTGCTTTAGATGTACTTCTTCTAGATGATATACAATTTTTTGAAAAGGTGTTTGGACGTGGAGAAGGGACTGTGGAAGAAGAATTTTTCCACACGTTTAATAAGTTGCAGGAACTTGGAAAACAGATAATAATGATAAGTGATAAGTCGCCAAAGGAAATAAAAAATCTGTCAAAACGTCTAGAATCAAGATTTTTGTCAGGTTTAACAGTGGAAATCCAAAGTCCAGGATATGAAACTCGTATGATGATTTTAAAAAACATGGCAAAGGCACAGGGAATCGAAATAGACGACAGCATTTTAGAATATATTTCAGACTCTCTTGATACAAATGTAAGGGAACTGGAAGGAACACTTACAAACTTAAATGCCCGTGCAAAACTTCTAGATGAACAGATAACGTTAGAACTTGTGCAGGAAATGCTTATGCATAACGTAAAACGAGAACAGTCTAAAGTAACAGCAAAAAAAGTAATAGAAATGATTTCTGCACAGTACGGTGTCAGTGTAACTGACATGAAATCCAAAAAACGTCAGAAAAAAATAGTTGAAACAAGACAAATTGCAATGTATCTGTTAAAGAATAATGATGAATTGGATTTAAGCCTGACAGCAATTGGTGGGCTTTTTGGTGGAAAAGATCATAGCACGGTTATAAGCAGTATTAGAAAAATTGATAAGAAAACAAAGGAAGATGTTGCATTCAAAAAAGAAATTGAATCTTTAAACAAGAAGATTTTCAGAGCTTAAAAAAATTGTGGAAAATGTGGAAAGAATGTTGAAAATTTTGTGGGAAAAAAATGATAATATTTTAAAAATTATCCACAGTTGAAAAAGTTTTCTACATAAATTGCTTTTATAAAAAAATTTTAGTAAAAAAATTAAATTAT
>NZ_CALHQO010000386.1:0-1891 GCF_938036635.1 uncultured Leptotrichia sp. | reverse complement strand
ATCGGTGATACTCGGGCCACAGCTGCACCAAAGCTCAAAAACAAATACATAATGGAAAATGGTATATTTTTTGTCCTTTTTAACACATCAAAGGTTCTTCCCAAAATATTTTTTACAGAATGATATGCATATCTTACTGCAATACACCTGTCACGAAACTCATTTGTAGAAATATCATAAGGCTCAAAAAATAAATACGAATATTTTTGAGGCTCCAGCCACCACTTTTTGTACAAAAGCCTTCCTTCCTTTTCCATTTTAAAATAAAGTTCGGTATTTGGAAAAGGTACGAGATAGTTAAACTGGACAAATTCCAGATGGTTTTTCTGTGCAAATTTTACAGTATCTTCAAACGTAGTGCCGATTTTTTCCTCAAACCCAAAAACGAATGTGGCATAAATTCCAATATTATATTTATGTATAATCCGTGTTGATTCCTCAATATCTCCCAGCTTGTAGCTCCATTCCTTTTTCATATTGTCAAGAGCCTCTTTATTTATTGACTCATATCCTATTAAAATAAAAAGACATCCGCTATCTCGCATAGCCGCAAGCAGTTTCTCGTTTTTTGCCATCGTTATCGCCCCTTGCGAAATCCATTTTTTCTTTAACGGCTTTATCTTCTCACAAAGCTCCAACGCATATTTCGGATCTGCAACAAAGTTATCATCAGCAAAAAATATATATTTTGACTTTATATGCTTCAATTCCTCAATTACACTATCAACAGGTCTTTTAGCATACCGTTTCTTATTAACTGCCGAAATTGCGCAAAATTCACAGTGATGAGGACACCCACGCCCAGTTTCCACAACTGAAATTAAATATTTTTTCTTAAAAATACTTCTGTCCGGTATTAAAAATTTATTGCTAAGCCCCCCAATATACAGTTTCTTTTCCGTTCCGTTTTTATAATCCTCAATAATTTTCCCCCAAATATCATCAGCATATCCCGTAACTACAGAATCTGCATGCTTCATAGCCTCATCTGGCACAAGCGAAGCATGTGTCCCCCCAACAATAACCTTCTTTCCTTTTTCCCTAAATCTTTTAGCAATCTCATATCCGTGCCGTGCTGTATAAGTTTCCAAAGTAATTACAACAATATCTGCATCATTATCATAGTCAATCGCCTCAATCCTCTCATCAATCAGCTCACACTCAATATCATAAGGAGTCAATGCCCGCAAATAAGCAAACGTAAGCGGCTCAAACGTTCTCAACTGAAAAATATATTTCTGTCCCTTTTTCTTTCCAAATCCAGGATAAACAAACAACATCTTCATAAAATTCACCTTTTTTATTTATTTAACTTCCAATATTTTAACACGCAAATCATTGAATTTTATTTTTTTTCAAAGCAAATTTTACTTTTTGAATCAAACTATTTAGTTTTAAAAATTAAAAAATTTCCTTCAAAACCCGTTTTCCCAAATTTGTTAAATTATCAAAAGAAATTTCGGCAAGGCAAACCAGCTCATCGCCTTTCTGATAGTTGGGATTTTTTTCTAAAAAAAACTGTATATTTTTATTTTTCAGCTGTTTTTCCGAAAGTACAACGACATTTTCCCGTAAAAAATCATTTGTTCCATCATTTTTAACAATTCCAATTTTCTTGTTGTATCTATTACCATATATTTTTTCAGCATAAATATCTTTTATTTTTTTCTCCATCTCACTTTCAGTATAATCCGTCTTTGGACAAAAATTTTTAAAGTATGTCGGAAGATACATGTATGTCTTTATCCCTTTAGAAATCAAGAACCAATAAGTTTTCACCCCATTTTTCATATTTTTTTCACTTTCCAGAAGGCAGTATTTTATCCATTCCTTCTGAAATTCAATTCCCCATGAAAATCCCTTTTCAATAATAGTGTCCCCAGAAAAAAAT
>NZ_CALHQO010000385.1:0-1057 GCF_938036635.1 uncultured Leptotrichia sp. | reverse complement strand
AAAACAAGCCGATAACTTATTATTCTGAAATTGATAAAGAAAATGAACTTTTAGACTTTAAATATACAAATTCACTTTTGGAAGAACTGAATTTATCAGTATACACACCGACTAAATTTATAAAAAGTGAAAAATTAGCCTATTATATCAATAAATATAAGTTATCAGGAAATCGTGGAGGAAAATTGGATTTTGATATACAGTCAAAAGGGCTTATTTACTTGCATAGAGTGAACTTATTTAAAAGGCTGGAAAGTTCTGTTTATTCTTTTTCTGAAACATTGAAAAGGCTGATTGAAAATATTGACAGGACAATAGATAACTTACAGAGAGGACAGCAGATTGAAGAAGAGCTTGATGTGGAAAATGAAGATGAAATCTATATTGAAAGAAGTAAGTATGAAATAAAGGTAGAAGATTTGAGAATAAATGCCTATCTTGAGGAGCTGTATAATGATAGAGATATTGTAAAAAAAATATATGATGAAACATTGATTTTATTGAAAGAAGATAGAGATAACAAGATTCATGAACTGGAAAAAATTGTGGAAGATAAGGTTGAAAATACACCATATAATGAAGGAAATAGAAAAATACTTATTTTTACAGCATTTGCAGACACAGCAAACTATATCTATTCTGAGTTGTTAAAAAAATTCGATTGTAAAGATATTAGCATTGCAAGTGTTACAGGTAAAGGAGTGAAAACTTCAAATAAAAAAGTAAGAGAAGACTTTCATAGCATTTTGAGTGCATTTTCGCCAAAGTCCAAAATGAAAATTGAAATTCCACAAGATGAGCAGATAGATATTATAGTAGGAACAGACTGTATTTCGGAAGGACAGAATTTACAGGACTGTGACACTGTAATAAACTTTGATATTCAGTGGAATCCTGTGTCGCTTATTCAGAGATTTGGAAGAGTGGACAGAATAGGAAGTAGAAATGACAAAATACAGATGATTAATTTCTTTCCGAATGCAGATCTGAATGAATATTTGGACTTGGAGAGAAGAGTAAAAGGGAAAATGACAACATTAAATATCGCTTCTACTGG
>NZ_CALHQO010000384.1:0-2078 GCF_938036635.1 uncultured Leptotrichia sp. | reverse complement strand
AAAGCCTTTGGATTGCCGTCAATCGGTGGAAAGGACTCGATGAGCGGAACATTTAACGAAATTTCCGTACCGCCTACATTGGTATCATTTGCAGTAAGCGTTACAGATGCCGAAAATGTAATTTCTAGCGAATTTAAAAAGGCTGGAAACAATGTGTACTTGATTACAACGCCAAATGATGAAAATGATTTGCCAAAACTTGATGAATTAAAAGCAAATTTTGATTTTATAACTGAAAATATAAGAAATAAAAAAATTGTATCTGCTATGGCTGTGAAAAATGGTGGAATTGCAGAAAGCGTTGCAAAAATGGCATTTGGAAATAAACTGGGTGTGAATGTTTTGGCACAAATTGATGAAAATGACTGGTTTAAAGTAAATTACGGAGCATTTATTGTGGAAACTGCTGAAAATATTGAGCATAAAAATGCGATGTTGCTTGGAAAAGTTACTGATGAAGCCAAAATTGATGTAAATGGAATAACTTTTGAATTGGATGAGTTAATCGGAAATTGGGAAAACAAACTTGAAAAAATCTTCCCAACAAAAAAAGAAGTGGCAAAAGAGCATGAAATTGCACATTGTGAAGGCTTAAAATATGAAAAACTTGCTAAGATTGAGCATGAAAATATAATTAGTAATATCTCAAACACTTATGCGAAACCTAGAGTGTTTATACCAGTATTTCCAGGAACAAATTCAGAATATGATTTAGAAAGAGCATTTAACCGTGAAGGAGGAATTTCTAAAATAGGAGTGTTTAACAACTTGTCTCACAGAAATATTTTAGATTCAATTGACAATTTTGTTAAGGAAATTAATAATTCGCAGATTTTAATGCTGCCAGGTGGCTTTAGTGCAGGAGATGAGCCAGATGGTTCTGCTAAATTCATGGTTGCCGTTCTAAAAAATAAAAAAGTAAAAGAAGCTGTAGAAAATTTACTAAAAAGAGATGGACTAATCTTAGGAATTTGTAACGGTTTCCAAGCACTTATAAAATCAGGATTACTTCCTTACGGGGAAATTCGTGAATTGAACGAAACTTCACCAACTTTGACCTTTAACGCAATTGATAAACATATGTCAAAAATCGTGCAGACAAAAATTATTACAAATAACTCTCCGTGGCTTTCTGATATGGAAGAGGGAGATATTCACTCTGTTGCAATTTCTCACGGTGAAGGAAGAATAATTATTACAGAGGAAGAATACAAAAAATTATTCAAAAATAATCAAATTGCAACAAAATATGTAGGTTTAGACGGAAATTCAACAATGGATTCTCAATTTAATCCAAACGGTTCATATTATGCAATTGAAGGAATGCTTGCTCATAATGGTAGAATTTTTGGGAAAATGGGACATTCTGAAAGAAAAGGCAAGAATGTTTATAAAAATATTTATGGGAATAAGGAGCAGAATATCTTTAGAAATGGAATAAAATTTTTTAAATAAATAATATCTTTTTTCTTATAAATAATAAATTTTTAATCGAGAGGAATTTTTATAAAATTATGAATAAAAAACGATTATTCTTAGTGATTATAACTTTTCTATTCATTATAAACTGTCATTCAAATCAGGAAGATGGAATAACGATAGAAAAAATATTACATTTTCCAGAAAAAACTGAAAATAAGAAGACAAACTATTATGATAAAGAATACTTAAAGGAACAAGATATAAGAAACAAGAAAGGTGAGTATAGCCTGATTTTATCAGGTTATGCTTATTCACCAGATAAAGATGCCTATTATAATGTTTACAGGTCGAGCTTCCTAGATGAAAATGGTAATTTTGTAAAAGGAACACCTAAGAATATTGAAGATTTTCTTGTATATGAAAAAGTAATGGATGTTGGATTAGGAACTTTTTATAAAGAGATTGATAATCTTGAAAAAGTAGAAAAAAAAGAGCCTAAATTAGCAGAACTTGATAAGTATGTACAGGATTGGATAAATGTTCTAAGAGAAGAAAGGACAAAAATAAAAGAAATTAGAAGTTATTATGAAACTGGAGAATATAAAAAAGATGATTATTCAAAAGGCAAAGTTTTGAATGATGAATATTTAAAAATT
>NZ_CALHQO010000383.1:0-8767 GCF_938036635.1 uncultured Leptotrichia sp. | reverse complement strand
TTGAGGATATAGGGAATCGTTGTAGAATAATTGCATGGTTTTTGGGGCAAAGATACTATTTTTATTTGATATATACCTTAATATCTTAGGTTAAAAAATAGTTTGAATAAGTTGGAAAATTATTTTGAATATAAAAATATTTTTTATATAACAGATGTTGATAAATTTCTAAAAAATAAAAGTTCACTTTTATATAAAATAGGCAATGAAATTACAGGAACCAATGAATTTTACTACAGCAAGCTAATTATGCCAAGAAATCATATTTGGATATCAGAAGTTTTAAAACTATATTTTTGGGAAAAAAAAGAAATATCAGTGGCAGTAAAAGAAGTTTTTACCAAAAATCCAGATATATTCTTCATATATGCTTCTGTTTATGAAGATATCTATGCCTGTGATGAAAACGGAAAGATAGACTTTGAAAGTAATGAAGTGCTGCATAAATTTAGAAAATATAGATTATATTTTTCAAAGACAGGATCACATAAGGTAGTCATGCAAAATCAGGGGAAATACTATGAAAAATATGGTTTTGGAGATATAAATAGCAATTTATATAAAATAAGAAAAGTTGAAACAAATTTGAAAGAGTTCACTAATTATGATGATATTGATTTAAATAGCTATATAGATTATGCTCAAAATTATATACAAAAGAATTTTATTAATAATACCGCTTTATAAACGATATTTAACTTTATACAAAATTTTTTAGATAGAACGTATGAACAATGTTGCATACAAACTTGAGGTATGATATAATAAAAAATAGAGAAAAATAATAGTGGAAAAATAGGAGAAATATGCGGATTTTAGGGATAGATCCTGGTACAGCAATAGTGGGATACGCCGTTGTAGATTATGAAAATGGTAAATATGTGCCACTTGATTATGGCTGTATTTTTACGGATAAAGATGAGGATATGCCAGTAAGGCTGGAAAAAATTTATGATGGACTGGAAAATATTATAAACCTTTGGAAGCCGACAGATATGGCAATTGAAGACTTATTTTTCTTTAAAAATCAGAAGACAGTAATAAAAGTTGGACAGGCTCGTGGAGTTATTACTTTAGCAGGTCAAAAAAATAATCTAAATTTATACAGTTACACTCCGCTTCAAGTAAAAATGGGAATTGCAAGTTATGGTAGAGCTGAAAAAAAGCAAATTCAGGAAATGGTAAAATTAATATTAAAATTAGAAGAAATACCAAAACCTGACGATGCTGCAGATGCACTTGCTATAGCAATTACTCACATTAATTCCAAAATAGGATTTGGTGGTTTTGATAGAGGAGATAACATTACCAAAAAATTAAATAAAATTACTTCTAATCGAATAAAACTGGAAGATTACAAAAAATTGATGAAATAAATAGATTTGTATGATAAAATAAACTTAAATAGAAAGAATGGTATATAAAATGAACATAGTTCTATTAAATCCGGAAATTCACGTAAATACAGGAAATATAGGAAGAACTTGTGTCTTAACAAACACAAAATTACATTTAATAAAACCTCTCGGTTTTGAACTGGATGATAAGAAAATAAAACGTGCGGGACTAGACTACTGGAAAGATGTACAGCTTTTCGTGTGGGAAAATTGGGAACACTTCTGGCAGGAAAACATCGAAAACAGCAATGCAAAAATCTATTTTGCAACAACAAAAACAAAACAGAGATACACAGATGTAAAATTTAATGACAACGATTATATAATGTTTGGGCCTGAATCACGTGGAATACCTGAAGAAATATTAAATAAATACAAGGAAAACAATATCACGATTCCAATGCTTCCGCTTGGACGTTCGCTAAATTTGTCAAATGCTGTGGCGATTGTGCTGTTTGAAGCTTTGAGACAGAATAATTTTGAATATTAATTTAAATAAATTTAGGAGAGAAAATGAAACAATATCTGGATATGGTTAAGTATGTACTTGACAATGGAATAAAAAAAGAAAATAGGACAGGAGTTGATACAATTTCTACTTTTGCTTATTCATATAAAGTAGATTTAAGTGAGGGTTATCCCCTTTTGACAACAAAAAAAATGTATTTTAATTCGATGCTGCATGAACTTTTCTGGTATTTATCAGGAGAAGAGCATATTAAGAACTTACGAAAAAAAACAAAAATATGGGATGCCTGGGCAGATGAGGAAGGAAGGCTGGAAACGGCTTATGGAAGATTCTGGAGAAGATATCCTGTACCTGAAATTTCATTAGATGGAGAAGTTTTTGCTGATGAGAATAATCCTTGGGTAACTAGAGAAGAAAATGGACAGCTTGTATTTGACCAGATTCAGTATATCATTGACACTCTAAAGGAAATGAAAACAAATCCTAATCACAAAAACGGAAGAAGAATGATAGTTTTAGCTTGGAATCCAGGAAATGCAACAATTAGTAAGTTGCCGCCATGTCATTATACTTTTGCATTTAATGTTCTTGGTAATAAACTTAATTGTCATTTAACACAAAGAAGCGGAGATATAGCACTTGGGATACCGTTTAATCTAGCTTGTTATTCATTGCTTACAATGATGATTGCAAAAGAATGCGGATATGAAGTTGGAGAATTTGCTCACACAATAATTGATGCTCACATTTATGAAAATCATATTGAAGGGCTAAAGGAGCAACTGACAAGAGAGCCGTTAAATCTTGCTAGAATAAATATTGCAGATAAGCCATTTAATGAATTGACATTCGAGGATATTACGTTAGAAGATTATGAAAGCCATCCTGTAATAAAATTTGAAGTTGCGGTTTAATATCAAAAATTTATACTAAAACTTCTTTAAAACCTAAATAGAAATCAAATTAAATTTTTGCTTTGATTTTAGGGCAGTTTTAGTATAAAAAATAAGATACAGCAGAAAGGTGATGTTGATGTTTAGCTTAATAGTCGCTGTTGGAAAAAATAATGAAATTGGAAAAAATAATCAGCTTTTGTGGCATATTCCTGAAGATTTGAAAAACTTTAAGAAAATAACGACAGGAAAGAGAGTTATTATGGGAAGAAATACTTATAAAAGTATAGGTAGAGCTTTACCAAATCGAACAAATATAGTTTTATCTAGGAATTTTTTGGAAACAGATGAGAAAGTTAAAGAAGATAAAAAAAAATATGAAAATGAAACTACAAAGCTGGAGTTTTATGATGATTTTCAAAAAGTTATTGAAAAGTATAAAGATTTTTCAGAAGAAATTTTTATTATTGGTGGAGGTGAGATTTACAAAAAATCTCTTGAAATGGGAATTATAAAAAGGATTTATATGAGTCATGTTGATTTTTCTGATACTGAAGCGGATGCTTATTTTCCAGAAATAGAGTTGGATAAATGGATAACTTTGACAGAAGAAAATCATAATGGCTGGAAATTTTGTATTTATGAAAAATTTAATGGATAGAATAAATATAAATTTAAAAAGGAGAAAATAATGCCTAGACTTAAATTTACAAAAGAAGTGGTGGTTGAGGCTGGTTATGAGTTAATGAAAAAAGAAGGTTTTCAAAATGTAAGTGTCAGAAAAATAGCAAATTATCTGAAGTGCTCTACGGCGCCTATTTACTTTAACTTTAATACAGTAGATAAATTAAAGGAAGAAATTATAGACAAGTGTAAGGAAAAATTAAAAAAATACTTATATGGAAATTATGCTGAAAGAAAAATATTGAGTGGAGCAATTGGTTTTGTGATATTTGCTAGAGAAGAAAAGGAATTATTTAGGACAATTTTTCTTGATACAACAGAAAGATTTGAAAAACTTTACGAAGTAACGCTTCGAGAGTTCTTGACAAAAGAAAATCTGCTGGAAAGTTTTCCTGCGTTAGAGGAAGAAGAGGCTAAAAACGTCATAAATAAAATATGGTATTTTCTATTTGGTTATGCAACTATGCTTTGTACAAGACTTGATGACAATTATAGAAAAAATGAGACTAATGAAGTTATAGAAAATAAGATTTCTGATATAGTGAAACATTTTAAAATGCAAATATAACAAAAATTCAAATATCTGCTAATTTAATATGGAAATTATAAATTAAGATTTAGTCAATTTTGGTTAATTTGATTTGATAAAGATTGGGTGTGATTTAAAAATAGTGGGAGAGAAGATGAATAAATATAAATTTTTAGGTTCTATTCTTCATGTTGTATACAGGATATTAAGTTTTATGACTAGAAAAGAATATTTTTATGCAGATGGAGTTAAAATAAACGAACCTAACATCATTGTTTTTTGGCACAGAAAAATTTTTACAGTATGTAATGCTACACGAATTATTGACAAAAAGGCTTCCATCGTAAGTGCCTCAAAGGATGGAGAAATCTTAGCAGAATTACTTAGAAGAGAAGGGAATGAATTAATACGAGGTTCGTCGAATAGAGACAATATAAAAAGTTTGAAAGAAGCTATGAAATATGCCAAAAAAGATTATACTCTTGGAATTGCGATTGATGGTCCGAGCGGTCCTATTTTTGAGCCAAAAGCGGGTGCAATTTTTATAGCACAAAAAACAGGAATGCCTATTGTTCCAGTTAGTTCTTACTGCAGTAAAAAATGGATTTTTAAAAATATGTGGGACAAACTTGAAATACCTGTTCCATTTTCTAAATGTGTTCATTATGTTGCAGAGCCATTTTACTTAACAAAGGAAACAACCTTAGAAGAGTCGATAAAATTGGTAAAAGAAAAAATACATCAGGCTGGAAATAAGGCGTTCGAAATTTACAATGAAAAATATAACAAAAATAAGAATGTTGAATTTAATGAAGAAAGTTTTAAATAAAAAGATAAATTTTTAGATATTGATAAATTATAAAATTAGAGGGAGGAAAAATATGTCAAAAGCATTTTACATAACAACGCCAATTTACTATCCTAATGCGGCACCACACGTGGGAACAGCGTATACAACAATAATTTGTGATGTTGTTTCTAGATACAAAAGATTAACTGGTGAAGAAGTTGGCTTTATGACTGGAGTCGATGAGCATGGGCAGAAAATTCAGGAAGCAGCTGAAAAAAATGGATTTACGCCACAGCAATGGGTAGATAAAATGTCTCTTAATTTCACAACTTTATGGGAAAAGTTAAATATTTCAAATACAGATTTTATGAGAACAACACAAGAAAAACATTTGAAAACTGTAAAAGAAATAATAAAGAGGGTGCATGACAAGGGAGATATTTATAGAGGAGAATATGTTGGTAAATATAGCGTTTCTGAAGAAACTTTTGTACCTGAAAATCAGCTTGTTGATGGAAAATATATGGGAAAAGAAGTCATTGATGTAAAAGAAACTTCGTATTTCTTTAAATTGTCTAAGTATGAAAATGCACTGTTAGAACATATCGAAAAAAATCCTGATTTTATAAAGCCTGAAGGTAAGAAAAATGAAGTAATTGCCTTTATAAAACAAGGGCTTCAAGATTTATCAATTTCAAGAACTACATTTGACTGGGGAATATCATTAGAACTGGAAGAAGGGCATATAATTTATGTGTGGTTTGACGCTTTGAATATTTATCTGACAGGAGCAGGATTTTCGACTGATACAGAACAGTTTGATAAATTTTGGACTAACGGAACTGTAAATCATGTTGTTGGAAAAGATATTTTGAGATTCCATGCTATTATTTGGCCTGCGATGCTAATGTCGGCTGGAATAAAGTTGCCTGATACGATTGCAGCACATGGATGGTGGACTGTAGAAGGTGAAAAAATGTCAAAATCACTTGGAAATGTTGTTAATCCAGAGGAAGAAGTTGAAAAATACGGACTTGACGCTTTTAGATACTATCTGATGAGAGAGGCGACTTTTGGTCAGGATGCTGATTATTCTAAAAAGGCAATGGTTCAGAGAATAAATGCTGACTTGGCAAACGATTTAGGAAATTTGCTTAATAGAACGATTGGAATGCAAAAAAAATATTTTAATTCAGAAGTTGTATTAAATGAAGTTGAAGAAAGTTTTGATATTGAAATTAAGGAATTATGGAAAAATACATTGATTGATGTGGATAAGCATATAAATAATTATCAATTTTCTGAGGGATTAAAGGATATTTGGAAATTTATTTCAAGAATGAATAAATATATTGATGAATGTGAGCCTTGGAAACTTTCAAAGGATGAAAGCCAAAAAGATAGGTTGTCAACAGTCATGTATAATTTAGTGGATTCACTTTACAAAATTGCAGTGCTTATTTCGCCATTCATGCCAGAAACTGCACAAAAAATGATAAATCAGTTAGGACTTGAAAAAGATGTTACAAAATTACATTTAGATGATATAAAAGAATGGAAAAGTTATCCTGTTGGAAATCGGTTAAATGAAGCAGTTCCGCTGTTCCCAAGAATTGAATTGGAAGAGGAGCCAAAAAAAGAATACAATGAGGACTTGAAAATTGAAAATCCAATTACAATAGATGATTTTAATAAAATTGAAATAAAAGTTGTTCAAATTGAAAAAGTAGAGAAAATTAAAAATGCGGATAAATTGTTAAAATTCATTGTAAATACTGGAAAAGAGAAGAGGCAGATTATTTCAGGAATTGCAAAATGGTATCCAAATGAACAAGAACTAGTTGGGAAAAAAGTACAGGCTATACTGAATTTAAAACCAGTAGAATTAAAAGGAGAATTATCACAAGGAATGCTACTGACAGCAACTGAAAAGAAAAAAACGAAACTTATAATTATTGATGATGAAATAAAGATTGGAACTACTGTGAAATAATAGTATCAAAAATCAATATATTCTAGGTTTGTTATGTTCTAAGTAAAAGTGGGGGAAAATTTTTTTACGAATAGGAAATGTGATAAAAGTATGAAAAAATGGATATATATAATGATTGCATCATTATTTTTAGTAGCTTGTTCAAAAGCAGATAATGGTTATGATGCACTTGAAAGAGGACTTATTGGAATCCTTGAAAAAAAGGATTATGAATATATTATGAAAAATATAAATGAATCAGCAAAAGCTGGAAATGAATATGTTTATGGACTTGCCTATACCTATCTTGCTGAAAATGGGACTATGTTCTTTAACAGATACATGAAAAAAAGTAAAGGGCTTGCTGAATACTATCAAGCGCTTTTATTGCAGCAGACAAACGGAGACGAAAGCCAAATCATAGATCTTTTGGAAAGTTCTGCAAAACAGGGAAATGTAAAAGCTTATTATGTAATAGGGACTATATATGAAAATAAGCTTGAATTTACAAAAGCACAGGAATATTTGAAAAAAGGAAGAGATGCTAATGAAATTTATGCACTTTATTCTTATGAATACAACAAAAATTTGATGAATTTTTATAAAAGAATAGAGGAATTAAATAAAAAGTTAAATGATGGAAGCATTTCAGTAGAAGAAAAAAAGGAACTCGGAACTTTAGTTTTGGAAAAAGTTTCTAATACTGAAAAAGCTTATGATATTTTAAAAGATTTTTTGTCTGAAAATTACTCGCCTGCACTTTACGCAAAAGCAAAATTGCTGGAAAATGATGATAAAGAAGAGGAAGCAGTACAAATTTACAACCAGATATTTTCACAGAATAAATATTATCTTGCAGCATTTGAACTTGCTTCACGGCTTGTAAAAGGTGAAAAAAATTATAATCTTGCATTAAAAATGCTAGAAGATACAAACTCAGATGAAGTCTTAATTTTAGGATACAAAGGGTTTATCTATGAAAATTTAAAAGATTTTGCAAAAGCTGAAGAATTTTATCAAAAAGCGGCTAATAAAAATGATATTGATGCAATGAATTATCTAGGTCGTCTATATGAGACTCAAAAGGAAATAAAAAAAGCAAGAAATATTTATAACAAGGCATATTTGCTAGGTTCAATTTCAGCTGGATACAAACTCGCATATATTCTGGAAGATATGGAAAAGGAGAAAAATCCTGCGAAAGCTGAAGAAGACCAGGTAAAGCAAAGCAAGGAAGCTAAGAAAATACTTGAGAGGCTCGCAAACAGCGGAGATGATTATTCAATGGTTGATTTGAGCCTTTACTATCCTGAAACTGATAAAATGGTACGAACTCTAAATCTACAGGCTGCTGCAAAACTTAATACAACAGCTTTTTACAACTTAGGGGTTTATTACTATAATAAAAAAAATAAACAAAAATCAAAATTTTATTTTAAAGTAGCTAAAGAAAATGGTTATGATATTGGAGAAATTTTTGATGCTTACTTAGGAAACTAAATGAAATATTAGAAAGAGAGAATTATGAAAAAATATATCTTATTGTTGTTAAGTATGATTCTAATGACTATAAGCTGTGGAAGGGATGCTGTCGCTAAAAGAATGTTTGAACAGCATATGAAAATTATTCAATCTGGAGATATGAATAAGATAAAAAAATGGGATTCATCAATGAATACTCCTGAAATTGGAATTGTACTTGAAGGATTTAAAAAAATTACCTACAAAATAAATAAAGTTGAGACAAAAGATAAAACAGCCACAGTAAATGTTACTATAAAGTACCCTGATTATAGCACTTTTGAAAATGAATTTCATAATATGATTACTGAAAAATATAAATCTTCAAATATAGCTTCAAAATCAGAGACTGATAAGATAGTTGTTCAGGAAGCAACTAAATTCTTTAATGAGAAAATAAAAGAAAACAAATTATCTTATAGTGAAAAAACAATAAATATAATTTTGGAAAAACAAGGAAATAACTGGGTTTTAGATGGAGCAAAAAATTTAGAGTTTGTTTCTATTTTAAC
>NZ_CALHQO010000382.1:0-3704 GCF_938036635.1 uncultured Leptotrichia sp. | reverse complement strand
AATGAGCGGGGCTGGAAAATCTGAGGCAATGAATTTTTTTGAGGACAGGGAATACTTTTGCATTGACAATTTTCCTATTAATTTATTTCAGTATTTGAATGAGATATTTATTAGCAGCGAGAAGAGAAATCGGGTTGCAATAGCGATAGATGTTAGAAATCAGGAGTTTATAGAACAATTGACAAAACAGCTCGAAATACTGGATAAAGAGGAAATTTTGCACACTATGATTTATCTGGATGCAAGAACAGATGTTCTTTTGAGCAGATATGAACTTTCCAGAAGGAAACATCCTCTAAATCTATATGATACGTTACTTGCAAATATAAAGGCGGAACGTAAAATTATAAAAGATTTTATGGTAAAAGCAGATTTAGTGATTGATACAAGTACGTTATCGGTAAAGGAGCTTCAGGAAATTTTAGAAAAGGAATTTTCAGGTCAAAGAAAAAAAATAAATATTAATTTAACATCTTTTGGCTTTAAATATGGAATTCCACTAGATTTGCATTTAATGTTCGATTTACGATTTTTACCAAATCCTTATTACATTGACAACTTAAAAAATAAAACTGGAAATCATAAGGAAGTTCAGGATTATGTAATGGGACTGCCAGAAAGCCAAGAATTTTACAAAAAGCTGTTAGATATGCTTTTGTATCTAATTCCAAAATATGAAAAAGAAGGGAAATCACATTTGCATATAGGAATTGGATGTTCAGGAGGACAACACCGTTCAGCTACTTTCGTGAATAAACTTTATGATGACCTTTCGCAAAAGATGGATTATCATATTGGAAAATTTCATAGGGAAGTGGGAGAGAAAAAAGAAATTTAATTTATTCAAAAATGTGAAAAATAATATAGAAAAAGAAGAAATATGGAAAAATTAAAAAATTTGAAAATTGAAGAAGAAATAAAATCACCAATTAAATATAAAGATATTCCGACACATCCAGGAGTTTATCTGATGAAAAATGCTCGAGGAAAGATTATTTATGTTGGGAAAGCGAAAAATTTGCAAAATAGGGTGAAATCTTATTTTATGAATGTAAATTCGCATAATCAGAAGACGCTGGAATTAGTCAAAAATATTAGGGATATTGAGTTTTTTATCTGTAAATCAGAAGTTGAAGCACTTATTCTAGAAAATAACTTGATAAAGAAGAATAAACCAAAGTACAATATTTTATTAAAAGATGAAAAAACTTACCCATATATAAAGTTTACAAAAGAAAAATTTCCTAAAGTGGAAATTGTAAGAAGCACAAAAAAATTAAATGAAAATGCAGAATATTTTGGACCATATCCAATGGGAATATTTTTTGCAATGAAGTCGCTCATTAAGATATTTCCAGTGCGAGACTGCAATCGAAGTATGGATAAAATAACAAAACCTTGTTTAAAATATTATATGAAAACTTGTCCGGCACCTTGTAAATACAAAGATATCGAAGATGAGTACAGTACAAATGTCAAAAATTTCAAGAATTTTTTGAAGGGACATTCTGACAAAGTTATTGAAATGCTGGAAAGCCGAATGAAAAAGTTTAGTGATGAAATGGAATTTGAGCGTGCAATTAGTGAACGTGAAAAGTTGAGCGTATTAAAAAAAATGCTTGAAACACAGATTATTGAATACAGCAAGGAAATTGATGAAGATGTATTTGTGTTCGAAGAAAAAAGAGAAAATGTGTTTTTGTGCGTACTGAATATTCGGGAAGGGAAGGTTATTAATAAAAACCATACAATAATTTCGATGGAGAGAAGTCAGGAGGAGAACCTGTTCGAGAGATTAATTACTTCGTACTATGAAAAAAGGAATATTCCAAAGCATATCATTTGTGATGAGAGATTTATGTCAAGCGAACTTTTAATAAAAGAATGGGCAAAAATTGAAAAACATAGGGAAATAAAATTTCATTTTCCAAAAATAAATAGCCGAAGATTGCAGCTGTTAGAAATGGGATATTTAAACCTGCGTGAAGAAGTTGATAAATACTACAGAAAACGTCGTATGGTTCAGGAAGGGCTGCGTAATTTGAAAAAAGAGCTGCGGTTAAAAAGTTTGCCTTACCGAATTGAATGTTTTGATATTTCAAATATTCAAGGAAAAGATGCGGTTGCAGCAATGACAGTAGCACTGGATGGGGAAACTACGCCAAAGGAATACAGACATTTTAAGATTACCGTAAAAGACACACCTGATGACTTTTTAATGATGAGAGAAGCATTGACACGAAGATATTCCAAAATAGAAAATGACCAAATGCCCAATTTGATTTTAATAGATGGTGGAAAAGGGCAGCTTGGTGTAGCTGTAGATGTGCTGGAAAAACTTGGAAAAATAGAGTATACCGATGTAATTGGAATTGCAAAAAGGGAAGAGGAGATTTTTAAAAGTTATGAAAGCGAGCCATATTTATTTGAAAAAACAGATGAAACATTGAAAATTTTACAAAGGTTGCGGGATGAAGCACATAGATTTGGAATTACACATCATAGAAAATTAAGAAGTAAACGAAATGTAAAAAGTGCATTGGATGATATTGCGGGAATTGGTCCAAAACGTAAAAAAGAATTAATAAAAAAATTTGGATTGATAAAAAATATACGAAATGCGACATTGGAAGAATTGATGGAAGTCGTGCCAGAAAATATTGCGATTTCTATAAAAGAAAATTTATAAAATATTAGGAGGAAAAACTTGAAAAAATTAATAGTTTTGATGCTGCTTGGATGCAGTATGACGAGTTTTGCTCTTTTTGATAAGATAAAAAAGGAGATAAAATGGAAGGAAGAAGAACAACCACGATTTAATCAGGTAAAAGTGACTATTAATGGAGAAGAGAAAATGCGAAAGGTTATACCGGGGCGTTATGAGATAAAGTTGTTCGAAATTACTTATCCGACAGATTTGTTTGGAAAGAACAGATTTTACAATGAATTTAACACTTTTCTGAAAAATATAAAAAAAGGAAAGAAATATTCATTGCTTCTAGAAAATAGATTTTATCAGGAAATGCAGGATATAAAAATTGATCAGCTTTCGGAAGAGGAAAAAATATTAGAGTTGCCTGCATCTTCTTTGGATGAATATTATAGACAGCAGATGGTTGCAATGTCAAGCGGTGCTAATTTGACAGAATACCTTGGGACAGATCAGGAATATTTGAATAGACAGATTTATGTGCTTTATGAACTTTTAAATAAAACTGATTTTAATCCCAAAAATGTTTATTCAGAACTGGATAAGGAGTTTTTAATCGAAGAGTTGAGAAATAATCGGAAAGAAGTTGTAGAAAATTTTGAAAAATCAAATGTTGAGTTTTTTATAAAAGAAACTTATGAAAATTCAGGATTAAACAAGTTTAAAGATGATTCTGTGTACAAATTTGACAAAGATATTCTAATTTCTGATAAATTAGAAGATCAGGCAGTATTGCCGGAACTTCAAAGAAATGTTTATCTAACAGGCTTTCCTAACGAAATCATAGAAGAACTTGCGAAAAATCAGCTAAAATTAAAAAGAACACCATTACTACTTGAAAATAGTGAATATCATGGCTATACTTATAATGAAAACAATACAGTAGTGTTCATAGGAGGAAAAAATCCAAAATATTATTACAAGGATTATAAGATAAATGTCGTGAAAAAGCCAATAGAAGTACTTAGTTTGTTAAAAACAAGTTCAAACTACT
>NZ_CALHQO010000381.1:0-5233 GCF_938036635.1 uncultured Leptotrichia sp. | reverse complement strand
AAAATAAAAGATAAATTCAAGAAATAAAAATAATGTTAAATAAGAAATATAAAAAAAGGAGGTAATTTGAGTTATGGATAGTAAAAAAAATAAAAATAGTGATGATATGACACTTAAAGAAGTGCAGTATTTGATAAAAAGAATAGAAAAAGGAACTCTGGATGAAACAAAGGATAATAAAATTAAACAGAATAAAAAGGAAAATGGACAAAGGCTTATTTTGAAATTAATAGAAGAATTTGGGGAACTTGCGGAAAATATTAGAAAAAATGTGAGATATGATGGGAAAAACATAAAAGGAACTATTGAAGAGGAAGTATTCGATGTTTTTTATTATATTATTGCAATTGCTAATGATTATGAAATTGATTTGGAAAAGATTTTTTATATAAAAGATGAAGTAAATGAAATAAAATATGACAGGGAATTTTCAATTTTTGAAGCTAGAGAAAAATGGAAAAGCTTGAAAAAATAAAATTATGAAGTAGGAATATCTGCTTAAATAAATATTTTATTTGTTTTTTTTTGAAAGACTTGAGTATTGTAAAAAAATTTTAAATATTTATAAAAGAAAAGGAAATATAGAATGACAGTAAAAAATACGGACACTTCTTTAAAAAAAAGGGAAGTAAGTATAAAAATATTGGGAACAAGTGATGTTCATGGTAGAGTGCTTGCTTGGAACTATGCAGCTGATGAAGAGGATAGGTCAGGTTCTTATGCACAGATTTCAACATTGGTGAAAAAAATTAGAAAAAAGAATAAAAATGTAATTTTGGTTGAAGTTGGGGATGCAATTCAGGATAATTGGATAGAAAAATTTGCAATGGCACCAAAACACCCCATTCCAGAGATGTTAAATTATATGAAATATGACATTTTTGTACCAGGAAATCATGAATTTAACTTTGGGATGCCAATTTTATCAAATATTTTGCGAGATATGAAATGTAAAAAATTAACTGCCAACTTGTATTACAATGAAAATAGTGAAAATGATACCAATTTTTCAAAAGATAAAAGCAGATATTTAGATGCTTCCACAATTATTGAAAAGGATGGCGTGAAGATTGGAATTATTGGATTATCAACTCCAATGTCAGCACAATTTGAAGAAGATACTGGCTATTTGAAGGATTTTTATTTTGTGTCGCCTATAAAGGAAACTCAGAAACAAGTAAAAAGACTTAAAAAGGAAGGTGCAAACGCTATTGTTGTAGTAGCTCACATGGGCATTGAAAATGAAAATGGAATTCCTGAAACTGGGGTAAGAGATTTAGCAAACGCTGTACCTGAAATTGATGTAATTGTAGCTGGACATATGCATCAGAATATACCAAAGAAAATAATTAATGGTGTTCTTATTACAGAGCCTCATAGATATGGAACTGTTATTTCAGAAGTAGACCTAAAATTTGAAGTATTGGATGAAAATATTAAATTAATAAGTAAAGATTCTATGACTATTCCTGTAAAAGATGAAGAGCCTGATAAAAAAATTGAAGAGATTTATAAACCTTTTCACAATAGGCTTTGCAGAATTGCAAATGAAAAAATAGGAAATACGCTAAATGATATGGTTCCCAAAGAAAAATATTACGGTGTGTCAGCAGCTTTTGCTAAAGATACAGGACTGTCATCATTTATAACTGATGTTGAGCTTTATTACAGCGGGGCAGATGTCGTTTCATTTGCATACAATTATGAAAATGTAAAACTGGATAAAGGGGAAATTAAGAGAAAAGACATAGTTTACAACTATCGTTACACAGGTGGAGATGTTACAATTTATGAAATGACAGGAAAACAGCTAAAAGACTATATGGAATGGTCTGCTGACTATTTTGATACAATTCGGCCTGGAGATACTGAGTATCATTATAATCCAGAACGTGCCAACGGGAAATATGTAACATTTGATATTTTTGGCGGGGTGAAATATAAAATTGATTTAAGAAATGAAAAAGGGAATAAAATTACTAATCTGATGTTAGTTAACGGGACTAAAGTAACGCCTGAAATGAAATTAAAAGTTGGAATGAATGCCTATAGGTTTGAACAGCTGGCTAGAAAAGGCGGTATTTTTGACGGACAGGAAATTCCAGTTTTATGGGCATCGAAAGAAGCAATTGGAAATATAAAGGGAACTATCCAAAATATGATGATTGACTATATTCGAAATGTAAAAAATGGTGTAATTGACGGAAAGAGTCATAATAACTGGGAAATAATTGGATTATAATTTAGATTTGCTGAAAGAATAAAAATAAAAAAATACAAAAATGGAGAACAATTTATGAAAAAATTAACAATAGCATTTTTACTGTTAAGCAGTCTGAGCTTTGCTTACACAAGAAAGGAGCAGATTCAGGAAAATCTTTCAAAAATAGGAATAAAGCAGGCAATAATTGATGAAACAAAAAAAATTGATTATGAAATAAGAGATATTGTGGCTTTTGAAAATGATGAAACTGTAATTGGGGAAAAATTGAATAAACTACTTGCCATCTTGAAAAAAGATGAGCGAAATTACATTGTATCAGAAGATATTATCACAATTTATGAGTCTAAAATCGGAAAAGGTTATGAAAAATATTTAGATTTATTCACAAAATACACTCCTTATGAGTATGAAAAATTATTTGCAAAAATGGTGTATTATCGTGGAATTGGAAAAAAAGATAAAAGTGATAGCTATTATAAAGAACTAGAAAAAAAGTATAACAATACTCCTATTATGGAAATTGTAAAAATATTTAACATTGCAGATGAAAATAGTAGACAGATTCAAATAAAGAAAGTTTTAAATTTATTAAAAAGTGAAGATGTAAAAAGACAGCTTGGAATGACAGATGAAGAAGTTTATTCAATGAATTTGACTTACACATTAACAGAAGTGAGAAAATACTATAATGACGGCAAAATCGAAAAAGCAGTTTCAGAATACATAAACAATGTCGTAAATGCCAATGTATCAAATGAAGTTCGTGAATATAACCGCCGAAAAGAAACATTGCTATTATTAAATGTTTTGATGATAAATGAAGAAATTGCAAATAAAAAGTTGCGTGAACAAAATAAACAGAAGCTGGAAAGCACCTATATTTCTAAGGAAATAAAGAAAGCAACTGCAAAAGATGTAGATTATCTGGATAAATATTTGAATGAGATGTAGTGGAGAAAATTGAATATGAAAAAAATATTTTTATTTATATGTTTAATCTTGATATTTATTTCTTGTGGAAAATTTGATAGAAAGAAATACAGCAATAAAGATTTAAAAAAATTGGATTTTAGTAAAAACTATGATTTCAAGCATAAGGAATCTTTTATGGGAGAAGCAAGTTCAGTATATTATGAATGGAATCTTGAATGCATAGAACTAAATTGCAGTATTTCCTATTTAAATGAGGAAAAAAACTATTCAAAAAAATTGTCTTAGTTTTAAAAGACTATAAACAAAAAAATAAAATAATGAAACAGATAGTAAATGGAATTAAAAAACCAGATGAAAATGTTGTTGTTAGGGATTATTACCCTAAGAGTAAGATTGTAATTTACGATAAAAATGAACATTATTCTTTTGAAACTTCTGTAAAAAATGAAGAATTTTATAGAGTATTGGATAATTTACTTGGGAAAAGTCACAAAAAATTATTGGAAGAATTATAAATAAATTTTGTTAGCAATAATGTTGATGTTTTCAACGTTTATATTTGGAAATTCAGAATTTGAAAAAAGTTATGTAGAAAGTATTATAAGCACTTTAAAATTTGGAATGACAAAACAGGAACATTTTTATTTGTTGAAATTTAACAAGTTTTATTAAATTTTTTGGAAAAAATTGAAATTTTGTTTTGAAAATCGGTACACATTGTGATATAATTGTAGTTGAGAAATATTATAATAAATAAATTTACGGAGGTAATTAGAAATGACTAGAATTGAAGATATCTATGCAAGAGAGATACTTGATTCAAGAGGAAATCCAACTGTGGAAGTTGAAGTTTACTTAGAAGGTGGAGCAATGGGAAGAGCTTCTGTACCATCTGGAGCATCAACTGGAGAACATGAAGCAGTTGAATTAAGAGATGGTGACAAATCTAGATATTTAGGACAAGGTGTATTACAAGCAGTAGAAAATGTAAATAAAGTTATTGCTGAGCACTTAATCGGATTTGACGCTTTAGACCAAGTAGCTATTGATAAAGCTATGATTGAGTTAGATGGAACACCTAACAAAGGTAAATTAGGAGCTAACGCAATCTTAGGTGTATCATTGGCAGTGGCAAAAGCAGCAGCTAATCAATTAGGTATACCTTTATATAGATATTTAGGTGGAGTAAACGCTAAAGAATTACCAGTACCAATGATGAATATCTTAAATGGTGGATCACATGCTGATTCAGCAGTAGACGTTCAAGAATTCATGGTACAACCTGTAGGAGCTAAAACATACAAAGAAGCATTAAGAATGGGTTCTGAAATTTTCCACCACTTAGGAAAAATCTTAAAAGCAAACGGAGATTCTACTAACGTAGGAAATGAAGGTGGATACGCACCATCTAACATTAATGGAACTGAAGGGGCTTTAGATGTAATTTCTCAAGCAGTAGAAGCTGCTGGATACAAATTAGGGGAAGATATTACATTTGCAATGGATGCTGCTTCATCAGAATTTGCAACTAAAAATGCAGACGGATCTTATACTTATACATTCAAAAGAGAAGGTGGAGTTGTAAGAAACTCAGATGAAATGGTTGAATGGTACAAACATTTAACTTCTAAATACCCAATCGTATCTATTGAAGATGGACTTGCTGAAGATGACTGGGATGGATTCAAAAAATTAACTGATGCAATTGGAAAAGATGTTCAATTAGTAGGGGATGACTTGTTCGTTACTAACACAGTAAGATTGGCTGAAGGAATTAAAAAAGGAATTGCTAATTCAATCCTAATTAAAGTAAACCAAATTGGTACTTTAACAGAAACATTGGATGCAATTGAAATGGCTAAAAAAGCTGGATATACTGCAGTAGTATCTCATAGATCAGGAGAAACTGAAGATGATACAATCGCTGATATCGCAGTTGCTACAAACGCAGGACAAATTAAAACAGGATCTGCATCAAGAACAGACAGAATGGCTAAATATAACCAATTATTAAGAATCGAAGATGACTTGGCAGAAGAAGCTGTTTACGAAGGTAAAAAAGCATTCTACAACATC
>NZ_CALHQO010000380.1:0-1168 GCF_938036635.1 uncultured Leptotrichia sp. | reverse complement strand
AAAACCTTTTTAGAAATTTGAGAAAGTATGCTATAATTTTATAGAAAACTCTCTTTAAACTTAAACTTAGTATTTATAATTGTTTCAGAAAAATTTTCTAAGATTATTTAGTTTTTAAGAAGTTGAAATCAAAAAAATTTAAGGAGAAAAAATATGAATAAAAAATTTAATTACAAGCCATTAATTGAATACACAGATTATGCTGGGAGAAAATATATTAAACCTGAAAAAGCTGGGGATTTGAAGGAAGATATGGAGCTTTTTAGAATAAATGGACAGGCTGCACGAAAGATTTTTACTGAAATAGCTAAATCTGTGGAAAAAAATGTAGAGGGATTTCATTTGCAGAAAGTTAGCAGCTGGATGAATCAAGGACAAGTTGCAAGACCTTATCTTTGGGTGTTTTTGAAGCAGGATGGAGATACTGAAAATGAATCTGGAATTGCACTTAGAGTCTTTAAAAATGAGAAAACTAAAAAAGTGGGAATTTCGATGGAAGTAAGTTTTGTTGAACGTAAAATTGGGGAAAATACAATTGAAAGACAAAATAAGGTTTTAGAATTACCTATTAAAAAACCACTTTATTATTTTGTACAGTTTTCAAAAAGTAAAGAAAACTGTATACTGGATAGAATTGAAGGAAGTGAAAAAAATAGGGAAAAATTACTTGAAGATATGAAAGAGGGAAATATCAGAAAAGTACTTGTTAAATTTGATGTGGAAGAAATTGAAAAATTTGAAAATCTTGAAGATTTGACAAAGGAATTTTTAAAAGGCTTTAAATTGCTGATGCCATTTTATTTGAAAACGAAAGAAATTTAGGAGGTAATGATTTTGAATTTTGCAGAAGCATTTAAAATACTGGAAATAGAGCCGACGAGTGATAAAAAGAAAATAAAAATTGCGTATTCCAAGATGTTGAAAAAGTATCATCCTGAAGATTTTCCTGAGATGTTTATGAAAATTAATGAGGCCTATGAAACTGCTTTGGGATATGCAGAAAATAATTTTTCTGAAAATTTATATGAAAATACTCAAAATTTTAGAAAAACAGAAGAAATGAAAGAGAGTGATTTTTCCGATATTTTTGATTCAAAAAAATTTGAGAAAAAAGAAGATAAATTTACTGAAGAATCTGAAGAAAGACAGGCAAAGGAAAAGTTTTTTG
>NZ_CALHQO010000379.1:0-6492 GCF_938036635.1 uncultured Leptotrichia sp. | reverse complement strand
CAAAATAATCCTCTATTTTATCTTTACTTTTTCTATTTAAAAAATATTTTTCAAATTTTTCTTTTGAAATTCTATACTTTTCTTCAAATTCTCTTACAATTTCTTCTTCCGATAAAAACTCTATCCCATTTGCTCCAACAAAATTAGATAACCGTATATATAGAGTGAAGGTGTCACTATCATCAATTTTAAATGTAATTTTTAATCGATCTATCCCATACAGATCACTTTCCTCTTTTATTTCCAAATCACTAATTGGTTCGTCTTTCAAAATTTCAGATAACTCTTTTATTTTTCTTCCAAATAATTCTATGTATTTCATATTAACTCCTTATCCCTAATTGATTATTTCAAGTTCATTTTTTATATCTTGTGGTACATTATTTTTCCATAGATAACTATTTTTCAAAATAAACTGATTATATTGAATCGCTGTATTATTTGCTCTTATCTTTGCTTGTAAGGCTATTTCCTTATTATCATCTTTCATAGACAAATAAATTTGCTTATCACTTTCATAACTGCTTACCATTGCTCTTGCAGTATCTTCCACTTTTTTCAATCTGTCATATCTTTGTCTGTCATTCTGTTTTTCTGATTCATAGTCTATTTTATTAAACCAACTATTTATTCCTAAAAACTGAACTTTATTGAACATATAGACGCTTTACAAATTCTTTACTGTATCCCCCTATCTTCTTTGATATCTGTAGCTTTTTCTCTCTTCTCATTTTAATTATTCTAGTTCTCACTCCTAAAACTGTTCTATCCAAATCCTTTGCTAGTTCTCTGGCTGTTTTCTCTTTATAATTTTCTAAAATATATTTTTCTTCTTCAGATGTCCAAATTTTAAAATTATTTTTTCTCACAAGACTGTACGAATTTGTAGTTTTATAATATCTAGTAAGAAAGTTAGATATACTATAGAATGTCCTTCCAAGAGTTCCAGCTATCTGTTTTTTTGTGTATCCTGACTCAAACATTTTGATTATTTTTTGTTTTTCTATTTCTGAAAATTCTTTTTTATATCTATAATCACTATATTTATTGGCTATATAGCCTATTCTTCTAAAATTTTTCCCAGTAATTTCAGCTATTTCCTTTAATTCCAGCTTTTCGACTTCTCTTAAATATTTAATTTCTTTGATTTCTTCCAAAGTCACATCATTCATTTGTCCCCTTTCTCTTGCCTTTATTTTGTTTTCAAAAAATTCTAATATAATTTTACAAAAAGTTTATCCCTTCTTTTTGAATTACTAATCTCAAATAAATTTATAATTTCATCATCAGTCAAATTATTACTATCAAAATTCACTTTATACACATTCATTTGTCTATTTAGATTCAACCTTTGTCTAATATCAGTTTGTGTAATAAGTCTTTGTACTTCTTCCGCATTTTTTGTGATTACTGATTTATATTCATCTTCACAATATAATATTTTAAACATTTTTTTCTCCTTATTTTTTTTATATCAAACCTTTACTTTTATTCTATTTTCCAAACTTTCTATTCTGTTATTTAATGTTTCAACAATATCAATTAATTCATTAATCGCTTCTTGACTATCTTTACTTGTGTCATTTACTGTACCAGCTCCAGCACACA
This sequence comes from uncultured Leptotrichia sp., assembly GCF_938036635.1. Classification (NCBI taxonomy): domain Bacteria; kingdom Fusobacteriati; phylum Fusobacteriota; class Fusobacteriia; order Fusobacteriales; family Leptotrichiaceae; genus Leptotrichia; species uncultured Leptotrichia sp. Next base: position 4,884 of record NZ_CALHQO010000379.1, on the reverse strand, counting down.
ATTCCCCCATCATTCTGTAATACCTTCTAATGTCATCATCACTATATCCTTTTTTTACTAAAGAATTTATAACTTCTATCATTTCTTCTGCGGCTTTTAATTCTTTACTCATTTTTATATTTCCTTTCAAATTTTATTTTGTAATAAACTGTTTCAAATTTGGCCTAAAATAATCAGGCCCTTTTATTATCTTACCGTCTTCACGAAATATCGGTTTTCCATCTTTACCAAGTTTACTCATATTACTTTTATGAACTTCTTCAAATGCTTCAGGTAAAATTACATCAAATCCATTTTTAACTTCTAATTTAAAAAGATACTCCGTTTCTTTATCTCCTAAGAAAAATATTTTATTTGCAATCTTTTCTATATCTCCCTTATTTTTCTCAAGCAGTGTCCCAATGTGAATATAGTACATATCACAAACAGCATCTAACATTTCTACTCTATCCTTATTTTTTTCTGCCACTTCATATTCTTTAAATTCTTCATCAAACAACTTTTTTCTTAATTCCATTCTTTCATTAGTTATTTCCTTTTCCAAAAATTCCTGCTGTCCAAACGTTATATAAAACTCTTTTACAAGTTTAACTAATTTTTCCCATTGTTCCATTTTTTACTTCCACTTCCTTTATCTTAAAAATTTTTAAAACTTTTTTCATTACCTCTTCTTAAAATAATTTTTGCTACTCAATTGATTTATCTTTTTCAAACAAATTATCAGGACATAATTTTAATAATTCTTTATTCTCATAAATATTTCCAACTACCTCACAACTTTTCAAAGTTCCAACATTTGTACATGGCCTAGAATTATCTTTTTTTGAAAAATTAACACTCCAACTTGAAATCTCTTTTCTATAAATGATTTGAAAATATTTTTTTCCGTATTTTATAATATCTCCTTCAAATATCTCTTTATTATTTTTATCTCTATGTTCTGTAGAAAAATTTAATATACAGAATTTAGAATCTATATCTAATATTTTATTTTCTTTTGTTATTTTGTAAATCTTACCCGTATTATCCATAAATATTCTATCCTTAGTAAATTCTTCTTTAACCTTATCCCAAATTCTAAATCTCACACTAATCTTCTTCCTTCTTTTCAAATATAGATACTACATTCGTAAAAACACTTTCTTTATTTCCTAGTTTCATTAAATTTTCTTGCACATCCACTCCTAAAACTTTACAGATCTGTCTGTATACATCTAAATTATCAGTTTCAATTTTTAACACATATTTATCCATTTATCCTCCTATATATTTTCTATAGTTTCTATTATTTCATCAATCCATTTTTCATTTTTAAGTTTTCCCAAAACCAATTCTGTTTTCAGTTTTAATAACAACATTTTTTTTGAAAACCAGTCTGTATTTTCTTCTAAAAATTTTATATTATGTATTAAATTTTTCTTATACTTAAAAGGGAAAATCCTCATCATCTTCTGTTTCATCATAATCATTTTTGTTACTTTGATTATTTACAGTATTTTTACTTTCGACAAACTCAAAACTATTTGCTAATACTCTTGTAAATTTTCTTTTTTCACCGTTTTGTTCATAGTTACTTACGCTCAATCGTCCTTGTATAAGAATTTTACTACCTTTTTCAAAATATTCAGCAATTGTTTCAGCAGTCTTTTCCCATGCTGTACAGTCAATAAATTCTGCCTCATTCTTATTTTTCTGTACAGCTAGTGTAAAATTGGCATATGCTTTTCCACTTGATGTATATTTTAATTCTGGATTCCTTACCATTCTTCCCATTAGTATCACTATATTCATAATCTATATTCCTTTCTTTTTTGAATTATCAAATAAATATTCCTATTCATCTTTACATCTCTTTCCAAAATCTTTTTTTATATTTCTAAAAAAATTCAATACTTGTTTTTTAAATTCCTCATATTCCATTATCACATCTTTTTTCTCAAATAATAATTGTTGTTCCATTCCTGGGCTAGCTATTTTCTTTTGCATTTCCTATCCCTTTCTTTTTCAATTTATGCAATTCTTCAACAGAATACTCTAAGGTCCTTTCCAATTTATTTTTTGGAATTTCCCAACTAAAACATAAAATTTCTTTTATATCTTTCCTGTTTCTCCTTACAAATTTTCCCAGCTCCTTGTATTCTGTTGTTTTTATTTCATTTTCATTTATTTTTAAACAATATAGCTTAATTTTCATATTAATGTTCCTTTATAATGTAATCTATTACTCTAATTTCATTTTTATTTTTTATTTTTCTAAATTTTATTTCAGCTTTTTGTTTATTTTTCAACTCTAATTGCAGCACTTTTTTCTTTCCGTCTATCCAATACGATTGAATTTTGTAATATTTATCAAAAGTGTATTTAGCTCTTTTTGCTATATCAATTAATTCAATGCCCTTCAAGTTTCGTAATTCCTTTAATAATTTTTCGTTCATTTAAACATTCTCCTCTTGTACTTGATTACGAATTTTAACAATTTTTCTACAAAGCCTTTTTTCTCTATTTTTTATCATCAAATGCTTTAAAATGCCCAGTGTAAATATTTTTTAATTCTATAACCTGTTTCTTTTTAAGATATATTCCTTCCACATAATATTTATTTTTAAAACCTTCCTGTCCCATAAAATGTTTTTCAATATGATGTTTTCTACAAAGAGATATAAATCTTCCTTTCAATCCATCATCATATTTATATCCTCCCGCTGTACTTGCTACAGTATCCCAATGTTCCAAATCAATTGATTCTCCATTTTCAAAATCATGTGATTTATTACATACTGCGCATATTCTCTTTTTCAAACAAATATAAACATACTTCTCTGCATCTGGATATATCTGTGCCGCAAATCTTTTTCTCCCATTTTTTTCTTTAATTACAATTGGCACATTGTAATCAAGGCCCAACTCAATCAGATATTCAATAAATCTATTTGCAGTATCAATATCTAACGTATCAATTGAATCAGGACTTAACGAAAAATTGGGAATTTCATATTTTTCTGCAAAAAATATTTTCAATATGTCTTTCATATATCCATATTCGCTGCTGCCACCTGCAAGATGTTCAGAAAATTGATTTATCAAGGCATATATCATTCTCATCTGCTGTAATGTCATCGCTTTAATTGGAACAATTTCTACTGAATAATTATTTAATATTTTTTCCAGATCTTCCTTTACTCCTGGAACAATCTTTTTCATTGGATAAAATATTTTTATTTTCTTATTCTCAATTTGTGTTCTTAACATTACGATTCTTCCTTAATTTCAATTTTTGATAATATTCCCAGCAATGTTTCCATTTCGGGATTTCTAAAAGCAAAATTCAAATAATCCATTGGATTTCTATAATGATGTTTGTTCTCCTCTATATGTTGTCTACATGCTTTTTCTGTAAAAAAAACATTATTGAAAATATATTTAAAATCACCGATATAACAATGAAAATATATCCATTCCCTATCCAAATCTTCCAGACAAATATTGTCAATTTCTTTCAAAACATTTTCATCGTCAGTAATTTCCCTTAAAATAGCCTTTACTTCTTCCACACCCTCTGAGGTATATTCAAAAACTCCTAACGAATCCCCTTCAAATACCGCTTCAAAATATTCTCCTTCTCCATTAGGATTTGTTTGAAATTTTTCACTTCTAATTTGATATATTCTAGGATTAGCAGTCATTCTACTGTTTTGTGTATTCAATTCACGTTTTAATTCTTTTAAAAATTTAATATCTTCTGTAGTTAAATTATTTATTATCATTTTTACACTCCTATCAACATTTTATCTTTCAACTCCGACAGATCAACTTTATTTTCAATCTGTGTAGTATTTTTATATTCCAACGGTATAAATTCTAAATTTTGAGTATTCTTTACTCCTATGCTCTCATAAGTAATTCTTTTAGGATTTTTCTGTCCGATAATTTTATAATTACCAGTGTAGTAATCATTTGTTTCATATGGATTTTTTATAAATTCCTTGTATATTCTATCAAATTCCCATTTCAAAAAATTATCAAACTCATCATCTTTCATTGCACACAATCTTTTCCAACCAATAAAATCAATTACAGCATGTATTCCCTTATCCTCAAAATTTATCATCCCACTTTTTCCGTATTTATAAATAGCCTCTATTAACATTTTTTTTGCCAATATCACTTGATTCTCTACATTCCGATTTTTTGCGTATTCAAGTATTTCAGCAATCTGTGGCATAAATTTTTCCTTACTTGTTTTTATAATTTTAAGTGTTGCATTCATAAATTCTTTAGCAGTTAATTCATTTCCTAATGCTAAAAAATAAAGACTTCCTAACTCATTTGGATTTTTTGTATTCGGATAATTTGTACATAATAAATTAAAGACTTTATTAAATTCATCCCTTGTCATCATTGTTTAAATCCTCCTATCAGATCTTCAATACTTTCATCTGTAACTCCCGTAAATTGATTATTAGGCTTTTGATAATATTCTTTTGTATTTTTAGCACTAGAATCCACGTTAATTTTATCGTCATAATTCCCTTCCAACATTTTTAATAAATTAGCCTTATTAATAAACCAGTCAAATGTTATTTGCCAGTTATTTTTATTATCTCCCTGTAAAAATTTAGAAACATGAATTTTGTCCATTGCCCGAAAAATTTCCTCAACAGTATATTCTTTAAGCAATGTTTTTATTGATTTTTTACGTTTCTCATTTATTTTTAGTCGAGTTCCAGATAGTCCAAACGTATTTGCAATTTCTACCCATTTATTTTTTATTTCCTCATACACAAAAGAAAAATTAATTTTTTCTTTTTTGACACTTGTATTATTATAATAACTATTATTAATATAATTATTATTATATTTATTATTCTTATTATTATTTATTGT
>NZ_CALHQO010000378.1:0-8016 GCF_938036635.1 uncultured Leptotrichia sp. | reverse complement strand
TTTTGAATAAATATAATTTTGAGTATTTTCATTTAAAACAAAATAATTAAATGAAAATTTGGGAGGAATATAAAATGGGAATAGATAAAATAATAATTATTATTATGACTATCTTTATGGCAATAGGTGGAATAGATAAAATATTTGGAAATAAACTGGGATATGGTGAAAAATTTGAGGAAGGAATAATGGCTATGGGTTCACTTGCGGTTGCTATGGTTGGGATTATTTCTTTAGCACCAGTTTTAGGAAATATTTTGACACCAATAGTAGGACCAATTTATTCAGCATTAGGAGCAGATCCGGCTATGTTTGCAACAACACTTCTTGCAAATGATATGGGAGGAGCTCCGCTTGCATTAGGAATGGCTAAAAATCCAGAAGCTGGAAGATTAGCGGCATTTATATTAGGTTCGATGATGGGACCAACTATCGTGTTTACAATACCAGTAGCATTAGGAATTATTGAAAAAGATGACAAACCATTTTTGGCAAAAGGAATTTTAGCTGGAATTACTACAATACCGTTAGGAGTACTTGCAGGTGGATTAGTGTCTGGATTCCCAATAGGATTGATTTTAGTGAATTTGATACCAATAATAATTGTTGCTACATTAATTATTTTAGGTTTAATTTTTATGCCTGAAAAAATGACAAAAGGATTTGAAGTTTTTGGTCAAGCTGTGGTAATTATAATTACAATAGGGTTAGTGGCTGCAATTATTGAAAAATTAACAGGTTTTGTTGTAATTCCAGGGATGAAATCAATTGATGTAGGATTGGAAACAGTTGGAGGAATTGCAATAGTTTTAGCTGGAGCATATCCATTGGTACATTTTATTACAAAAGTATTCGGTAAACCACTTGAAGTATTAGGAAAAGGACTTGGAATGAATGAAGTTGGTGCGGCTGGATTAGTTGCAACTTTGGCTAATAATATTCCAATGTTTGGAATTTTAAAAGATATGGATGCGAATGGAAAAGTTATGAATATTGCTTTTGCAGTAAGTGCGGCATTCGTCTTTGGAGATCATTTAGGATTTACAGCTGGATTTGAAGGTGGAAAGTATACTCAAATGATTTTCCCAATGATAGTTGGAAAATTAGTGGCAGGAGTAACAGCGATAGTTGTAGCAAAAATATTATTCTGCAAAAAAGAAACTGCAAAATAAAAATATGAAAAATGATTATCTGAGGAGATGAAAGATGAAATTTAGTATGAAAAAATTGATTGGATTATTGGTATTTTTAGTTATGGCGTTCGCTTTATCAGCTGCTAATTTAGACGAATTGAGATGGGTTCCAAAAAACAGGGAAGCTTTATCAAAACTTATAGACGAAAATAAAAATCAAGGAAATTATGTAGTTTTTGACTGGGATTATACATCAATTTATCAAGATACACAAGAAAATTTGTTTAGATATCAGATAGATAATTTAAAGTTCAAAATGACACCGGCACAATTTTCAAAAGCAATAAGAAAAGATATTCCGCTTGATAACTTTGCAAAAGACTATGTTAATGTAAAAGGTCAGCCTATTAACATTACAAAAATAGCAAATGATTTGGATAAAAGATACACTTTTCTTTACAATAACTATATAAAAACTCAAAAAATGTCTTTGGAAAAAATTAAACAAACTGAAGAATTTAAAGATTTTAGAGGGAAATTAGCATTTCTTTATGAAGCAATAGGTGGAAGTTTTTCACATGATGTAGCTTATCCTTGGGTACTTTACCTATTTGAAAATATGAGCGTATCAGAAGTGCAAAAACTAGCTAAGGAAGCAAATGATTTTGGAATTGGGAATAAACTTGGGAAATATGTTCTTGAGTCAAGTGATAAACTAACAGGTGAAGCAGGTAAAGTAAGTCATCAATATAAGAGTGGTTTGAGAACTCAGCCTGAAACAGCCAATTTATTTCATGAATTTGAAAAAAATGGTATAAAAGTATATATAGTTTCAGCTTCTCTTGAAGATATTGTAAAAGTATTTGCAAGCAATAAGTCTTATGGATATAATTTAAGTTCTGATAGTGTTTATGGAATGCGTCTTGAAATGAATGGAGACAAATATGTTGCCGAATATAAGCATGGTTATCCACAAACACAGACTAAAGGAAAAGTTGAAGTAATCAATAAATACTTGAAACCTAAACATGGTGGAAAAGATCCGCTTCTAGTAGCAGGAGACAGTGAAGGAGATGTAAATATGCTTTCTGAATATAAAGGTACAAAAACACTTCTTCTTATGAAAAGAAAAGGAAAACTTGACAATCTTGCAAAAGATGCTAGAGCGTTAATTCAAACAAGAAACGAAGAAACAGGGTTATTCGTTCCTGAAAATTAATTGAAAGATTTTGGAGGAAGAAATAATGGACTTAAAAAATTTAGATAAGGAAACATTGGAAAAAATATTAAGAAAAGTAGTACAAGAAGAACTTGGAAGAAAAGTTGGAGGATTTGAAAAACATATTGATAAAAGTGGAGTAGGAGTTGTTAAAATTCCTTCAGTAAAACCTGAAAGATTTGATACTGGAAATCCTAATGACAAAGTATTCTTAACTGATGTATTTACAATAGAAGAAAGCGGAAGATTGAGTTGCGGAGTTATGGAAATGGAAGAATCTGCATTTGATTGGGAACTGAACTACGATGAAATAGATTATGTAATAGACGGAACATTAGAAATTATAGTAGATGGACGTAAAGTTACAGGAAACAGGGGAGATGCCATTTTAATCCCTAAAGGTTCAAAAATAAAATTTAGTGCTCCTAACTTTGCAAGATTCTTATATGTAATCTATCCTGCAAATTGGCAAGATACTTGTAAATAAGATAATAAATACCCCTAAAATAGAGGCTGTTAATCAACTACATTGTGCAAAAGTGATAACAGCCTTTTGTGTTATTTAAATAGGAAATAAAGATAAGTTTATTGAGTAGTTTCGATAAAATTTACAGCCTTTCCCAAAATACGTTTTATTCGTTCATTTTTTACTATGATAGGAGAATCAAGATTTTCAATAATATCGGCTATCTCTCCATTTTCTATTATAGCTATTTTGTCGCATAGGTAATAGCAAGCTTCAAAATCATGAGAAATAAAAATGTATGTTAAATTCATAGTTTCTTTTAGTGACCCGAGCAGTTCAAGTATTTGCTCTTGAATAATAGGATCAAGACCGCTGACAGATTCATCAAATATGATTATTTCAGGTTCTAGTATTAATGCTCTTGCAATACAGACCCTTTGCAGCTGTCCTCCACTTAGTTGAGTGGCTTTTTGTGATATAAATTCAGGGTTAAGTCCTACTTTTCCTAAAAAATTTTCTGCCCGTTTTTTCATTTCCTCGTATGAAAGTTCTTTTTTATAGTGTATTTTTAAAGGTTCAGTCAAGACTTCTTCTACTATATATTTGGGATTTACTGCTCCAAAAGCATTTTGAAAAACTAGCTGAATTTTACGATGAATTAAGGATAATTGCTTTTTATTGATATTTTTATATGATATTTCATTAAATATGATATTTCCTTCATCAAAAGATTCCAGTCCCACGAGCAGTTTTGCTAATGTACTTTTTCCAGAACCGCTTTCTCCCATAATGCCAAGACATTCGTTTTGTGAAACAGATAAATTTATTTTGGACAAAATGGCTTTTTTATCATAGTGTTTGCTTACATTTTCAATTACTAATTTTTTCATATCAAATTCCTTCTTTTTTGTATCTTGTGTAGCGTTTTCTCAATATTAATGATTTCCCGTAGTCACTTTGAGGATTTTTTAACATATCAGAAGTATTACCTTTTTCAATCAAATTTCCATTTTTCATAATAATTATTTTTCCGTCAAGTTCTTTTGCGAGATTGTAATCGTGAGTAATTACTATGAGTGAAGTGTTTTGGGATTGCAGATTTTTTAGTAATTCAGTAACTTTTTCGGTATTATAGTAATCAAGGGCCGAAGTAGGCTCGTCAGCTATCAGCAGTTCAGGTTCTAGCTGAATCATCATAGAAAACATTATTCTTTGCAACATTCCTCCACTTAATTGAAATGGATATTTTTTCATTAGTGCTTCTGGATTTGGAAGATTTAATTTTTTCATTTCTTCAATCATCTTATTTATACATTCTTTTTTTGATAAGCCGAGCCTGCTTTGAAATAGTTCTACAGCGTGAGATTCCACATTTTGAAAAGAGTTAAACACAGCCATAGGATTTTGGGAAATGTATGAAATTTTTTTACCTCTGTATTCATTCCACTCCTTTTCTGATATTTTCAATAAATCTTTTTCATCAAAGAATATATTCCCATTTATGTTGGCATTGTCAGGCTTTATTCCTACTAATAATCTGGAAAGCATTGTTTTTCCTGAACCGCTTTCACCGATGATAATAAGAGTTTCTCCCTTTGGTAATGTAAACGAAATGTCATTTAGTATTGTTTTGTTATCAATACTGACTTTTAGTGAATTTATATCTAATTTTTCCATAATTTTTTTATTCCTTTATTATCAAAAGTTTCTCCTAACAGGTTAAATGTTAAAACTGTTATGAATATAGCAAGTCCTGGATACAGTACCAGCCCTGGAATTCGTCTGAAGTAAGGTTTTGCGTCATTTAGCATCATTCCCCATTCGGATATGTTTGGCTGTACTCCTATTCCTAAAAAGGAAAATCCTGAAATCATTAAAATTATATTTCCAATATTCATTAGGGCTGCGATTAGAACAGGCTTGAAAACAAAAGGAAGAATATGCTTTCTTATTATGAAAAAGGGTGAAGCTCCGATTGCCCGTGCTGCCTGAACATACTCCTGCTGTTTGACACTAGAAACTGTATTTCTTAAAATTCTTGCATAGTAAATCCATTCAATAGCGCTTACAGCAATTACAATATTCCCTATTCCTTGTCCTAAAATACCGACAAATGCCATTGATAAAAGAAAACTCGGAAAAGCCATGAAGACATTTACAATCCATAAAAATATTTTATCCAGTTTTCCTCCAAACCAGCCTGCCAAAATTCCTACAGGAAAGCTTATACATAATGTAATAACTGTAATTAGACCTGAAATCATGAGTGACAGCCTTGTTCCGTAGATTAACCTTGAAAGAACATCCCTTCCCATATGGTCTGTTCCCAGTTTATGAAGTTTGCTTGGAAGTTGAAGTTTTTGTGAAATATCAGTAAACTGTGGATCATAGGGAGCAAGTAAAGGTGCAAAAATAGCAATGAAAATCAATACAGCAAGTAATGATACTGAAAAATAAAATAATTTTCTTTTTTTCATAATTATAATACACCTCCAGCTTTGGATTTTTCTTTTATTCTTAATCTTGGATCCATATATTTTACAAGTGCTTGAGTAAATTCATTTACAATAATAGACATTATTCCAAAAAACAAAAGACAAATTTGAATTAATGGAAAATCTCCAGTTTTTACAGCTGTAGTAAATAATTTTCCAATACCAGGCCAAGCAAAAATTTCTTCAATTAACACACTTCCTGTCAGTAAATACATAATATTTGAACTTAGAACTGTAATAATTGGAATAGATGTATTTCTCAGTAAATGGTTAAGAATTATTCTTTTTTTTGAAACACCTCGAATAATTGCGTTTTCAACATGAGCTTTATCCATTTCTTCAAGTATATTTTTTCTTATAAAAAAAGTTGTCTGTGCTATTAAAGGTAGTACAAGCGTTATACAAGGCAAGATAAAATTTTTCCAGTCGCCTCTTCCTGAAACAGGCAGGATTTTTAATGAAACTGAAAAGAAAATAATTAGTATATAGCCTAGCCAGAAAGTGGGAAGTGATACTCCTGCGTATGATAAAGCTTGAACTGTGTAGTCAAAAATTGTATTTCTCCTAATTGCACTTAAGACTCCTAATAAAGGAGATAGTATAATTAAAATTACAAATGAAAAAATTCCAAGCTGAAAAGTTGGAACAATAGCTTCATTTACAAGCTCTATAACAGGAATTTTTTTTGTATATGATATTCCAAAATCACCTTTTAATATATCTGTGAGCCAGTTAAAATATTGAATATATAAAGGTTTGTCTAATCCTAAATTTTTTCTAGCTGCTTTTAATGTTTCAGCAGTTATGCTTACATGAGATGCCCTTAAATAATTTTGGGCAGGATCTCCTGGCGACAGTTTTACAAGGAAAAATGTAATAACTGATATTGCCAGAAAGATTGAAAATAATGATATTAATTTTTTTATCACAAAATCATCCCTTAAAATTGAATATTTTAAACCTCTCCAAAACCAAACTTTTAAAAATTATTTGAATAAATTATCTGTAATTTCTAGATTCAATTTTGAAGAGGCTTCACTATTTTGATATTTTTAATTTATTTTACTTTTACAGTTGTCCATACAGGAATTCTATTTTCTTCTGGCATAAATTTCACGCCTTCTAGCTCTCCAGTTCTATAAACACTTAATAAAGCTTGATAGCTGATTGGAATATATACAGCCTGCTCTTGTAAAGTAGTTAATACATATTTATACATTTCATTTAATTTAGTTTCATCAGGTTCAATTAATAAAGCTTTGATAGTTTTATCTAGTTCAGCTTTCATTGGTAAACCTAGTTGCGCAGCATAGCCAGGATTTGTTCCTTTAACTGAATCATCAGCCATTGCAGTCAGGTAAGCATGCGGATCCCAAGGAGCTCCCCATGAATAGTCAGACATTAAATCATAATTTTTTGCAGTTGCGTTTTCCCAGTATGCTTTTTCTTCCATTGCCTTTAAGTCAACTTGTATACCAATTTTTTTCCATTCTCCTTGAATGTATTCCCCTATATTTTTATCTGTAACTTTAGAACTGATGTAAGGGAAAGATAGAATCATTTTTTTACCATCTTTTTCTCTCATACCGTCAGCACCTTTTTTCCACCCTGCTTCATCAAGCAATGTCTCTGCTTTTGCCAAGTCAAAGTTATATTTTGTAAGTTCTATATTTGTGTGAGGTACATTTGGAGCAAAAATTGTATCAGCAGGTTTTTCAACACCACCAAATATATTTTTTGCGATACTTTGTTTATCTACAGCATGACTCAATGCTTGTCTTACTTTAAGATCTTTTAAAATCGGGCTTGTAGTATTTAAAAGAATCATTCTTGTAGACATTGGTTCAGAAGTGGCAGTAGTGTATTTTTTATCTTGTCTGTATGTTTCAAATCTATCCAAGCTAATTAAACTGTTTCCATAAATCAAATCAATATCTCCAGCTTCAAATTGAAGAGCAAGTGTTTCGCTATCTGGAATATTTTTAATTACAACTTCTGAAGCGGCAGGTTTTTCTCCCCAGTAATATTCATTTCTTACGAAAACTGCATATTCATTATTTTTATGTTCTTTTAACACCCAAGCACCTGTCCCTATAGGTTTTTTTATACCTTTAGAAGTATCTCCATTTTCAGGGAAACCAGCATCTCCTAAAAAACGTATAGGACGTATCATTGCCAAGTCATAGAGTGTTGCAGTATAAGCTGTATCTAGAACTATTTCAAATGTATAATCGTCAACTGCTCTGTATGATTTTAAATGATTAGTAAATGCAAACCATGAGTGATTTGGTTTGTTTTGTTTAGAAAAGATAGTGTCAAAGTTTTTTACAACATTTTTTGCATTAAAGTCTGAACCGTCTGAGAATTTTACATTTTTTCTCAATTTAAAAGTGTAAGTTTTTCCATCTTTGGAAATATCCCAAGATTCAGCTAGCATAGGTTTAATTTTTCCATTTTCTCCGTAAGATACAAGTCCATCGTAAACCATATCCTGTGTGATAAACTGGCTTGGCAAATATTCATGCGGATTTAGATTCCCAACAGGATCCTGATTAAATGCCAACGTGATTTTACTAGATTTTTCAGCTTTTCCTTTTGCCGTCTCTTTTTGTTTTGGCTGACAAGCAAAAATAATTCCCATTATCAGCAAAATGATAATCGTCTTGAATGAATTTTTCATTTTTTTCTCCTTCTATTTAAATT
>NZ_CALHQO010000377.1:0-8016 GCF_938036635.1 uncultured Leptotrichia sp. | reverse complement strand
GGTATCCCAATGCGGGATCATGATATCGGCGGCACAGGCTTTATGATGTCCATCAATTATAAAATTTATAAAACCGCCAAAATTATAAACAATCGCTCTTGGCTCATTATTATCTGTATTATTAAATTTATCAATATAATATTTTACTCTTTTTTCATCATAACAATCTGTTGTTTGTGTTGGATAAAGATAAACTGGCTGATTAAATACACAATATGTGTCACTATCTCTTAAATACGCTAGACCTGTTGCTGGAGAATCTGTCAACTTATTTGGAACATTCCAGAAAAAATTTCCATTTCCATCAATCGGATAACATTCTGCCTCTGCTATCATATAAAATCCTGTTTCAAAGAGTTTTAATAATGGATTCATTGCTTTTATAGAATTTTCCAGTGAAATAAAATCAGTATTAATTTCCTTCTGTATTTCCATAAGTTCATCACAATTTGCATTTTCTATTCCATAACCAGTTGCTAATAAAGAATTGCTCGTAGGACAACTTGGAGCATTTATTTGAACAAGAGGAGTATTATTAAGTCTTATTTCTGAAGAAAATATTTTAAGTTTTTCTGCACCATTTATATAAACTACTCTTGAATCTTTAATATTAATTATTTGAGATATGTCAGCTTCTATGTCTAATAACCCAACTGACAATTTTTCTTTATTTTTCTTAAAAAACATAATTTTTCACCTTTTTATTTCATTCTTGATTTATTATACCCTAAAATCTTTTTATAGTAAATTCATTTTAAATTATAAATTTACTTTCTCGTAATATTATTTTTTAAAAAACTATTGCTAAAAATTCAAAAAAAATATACAATATAAGCATTACAATACAATAAAAATTAAATATAGAAGGAGAAAATATGAGATTATCAAGAGCATTTTTAAAAACATATAAGGAAGCACCAAAAGAGGCTCAAATTGTGAGCCATCAGCTTATGCTTAGAGCATTTATGATTAAGCAGCTTACGAGAGGAGTTTATACTTATTTGCCATTTGGGTATAGAGTTCTTAAAAAGATAGAAAATATTACGAGGGAAGAAATGGATAAAGCAGGAGCTCAAGAACTGCTTATGCCTGTACTGCAGCCTGCTTCACTTTGGGAAGAATCTGGACGTTGGTTTGCTTATGGGCCTGAACTTATGAGATTAAAAGATAGAAACGAAAGAGAATTTTCGCTTGGGCCTACTCACGAAGAAGTTATTACAGATGTTGTAAGAGATTCAATTTCATCGTACAAGGAACTGCCTTTTAACGTTTATCAGATTCAGACAAAATTTAGGGATGAAATGCGTCCAAGATTTGGGCTTATGCGTGGAAGAGAATTTGTGATGAAGGATGCCTACAGTTTTCATTTGACACAGGAATCTCTTGATGAGGAATATTTGAACATGAAAGATACTTATTCAAGAATTTTGGAAAGAATGGGACTTAATTACAGGGCAGTCGAGGCTGATACTGGTTCTATCGGAGGTGATGCTTCACATGAATTTATGGTACTTGCAGAAAGTGGAGAAGATGATATTTTATACAGCGACTCTTCAGATTATGCAGCAAACGTTGAAAAAGCAACAAGTATTATTGAATTAAAGGAAAGCAACGAAGAAAAACTTCCAAAAGAATTAGTTGAAACTCCAAATGCAAAAACAATTGAAGAGCTGGCTAATTTCTTGAATATCCCTAAAGAAAAAACTGTAAAGGCAGTAATGTTAAAAGAAGTTCTTGAAGATGGGGAAAAATTTGTGCTAGCCCTAATTCGTGGAGATTTGGATGTAAATCCTATAAAATTAAAAAATGTAATTGGAGCTTCTACAGAACTTGAAATGATGAGCGAGGAAGAATGCGAAAAATTCGGGCTGGTTGCTGGATATGCAGGCTCTTATGAAAAAAAAGAAGGCTTATACGTTGTAATTGATGAAACTGTAAAATATGTAAGAAACTTTGCTTTAGGTGCTAATAAAGCTGATTATCACTATGTAAACGTAAATATTGAAGACTTGGCATATGACTTAGTTGCAGATATTAGAACTGCGAGAGCTGGAGATATTTCCCCTGATGGAAAAGGAGTTCTTAAAATTGCACGTGGAATAGAAGTTGGACATATTTTCAAACTTGGAGAAAAATATTCAAAAGCCCTAAACGCTACTGTTCTTGATGAAAACGGAAAACAGGCAGTTATGAAAATGGGATGTTACGGAATGGGAATGTCAAGAATCATTTCAGCCGCAATCGAACAAAACCACGATGAATACGGTATAATCTGGCCAAAAGCAATAGCCCCTTACCACGTTGATGTAATAATCGCCAATATGAAAGATGAAACACAGGTAAATATAGGTGAAAAATTGTATAATGAACTAAATCAAAATAAAATTGAAACTGTATTAGACGACAGAAATGAAAGAGCAGGATTCAAATTCAAAGATGCCGACTTAATTGGTTTCCCATTAAAAATAGTCGTTGGAAAAGGTGCAGCTGATGGAATTGTGGAAGTGAAAGATAGAAAAACTGGAGAAAGTACAGATGTAAAAGTTGAGGACGTTTTGAGTTTTGTGAAGAATTTTATGGCTGAGTAAAATTTTTGCCATTGCTGATTGCAGAATTAATGGTGAAGAATATCCGCAAGCTGAGAAGTATTTAAAAAATTATACAAAAACTTGGAAAAAGTGTGATATTATGAAGTTTAGGAAACAATATGTAATCATTAGAAACGTTGAAAATAGAAAAATTATTAATTAAAAGATAGACAAGTAGTCGGAGGTGCAAACAAAATGGAAAATATAAATTCTAAAAAAATAAAAAATATAGTATTTGATTTAGGAAATGTTTTAATAAATTTTGACAAAGACACTTATTTAAAAGAAAAATTGCCAAAAGAAAAAAGAAAAGATTTTCACGACAATGTGATTGGTACAAAGGAATGGTTAATGCTTGACAGGGGAACTTTGACTTATCCTGAAGCTAAAAAGATTTTTAAGGAAAGAAGTCCACATTTGGCTACTGAAATTGATAATTTTTTTGACAAGGACTTTTTTGAATTGTTAAAGCCTATAAAAGAAAATATTGAACTTCTTTACAAATTAAGAGATAATTATGATTACAAATTATATGTGCTTTCAAATTTCCACAAGGATTCATACGAATATGTCTTCAAACACAACGATTTCTTTAGATTATTTGAAGGCTGCCTAATTTCATGCTATTTCAAACTTTTAAAGCCAGAAGAAAAAATTTATGACACTCTTCTTTATGAATTTGGATTAATTCCAGAAGAAACATTGTTTATTGATGATATGAAGGAAAATATTGAAGCTGCTGAAAATAAAGGAATCAAAGGACTTCATTTGCCAGATTATACTAAATTAGAAGAGGAATTAAAAAACATTTTGAAAATTTAATAAATTTAAAAATCAGGAAGTTACTTTAAACATTATATTTGAATAATTTCTTGATTTTTTATTTTAGTTTTACCATTGACTTTGTGAAAAAATGCACTATAATATTATTAAAGAATTCTAAATTTTATAGGAGATGATTTTTTATGAGAAAGATTATTAATTCGCCCTCAAAATATATTCAAGGAAAAGATGAAATCGCTAATTTGGCAACTTATTACAAATTACGTGGTAACAGCGGAGCATATCTTTTAGTAGATAAATTTATTTTTGATAATTTTAAGGATAAAATTGTTGAAAGCTTTGAAAAAGAAGGTATAAACTACCATATCGAAGTTTTTGGCGGAGAATGTTCAAAAAATGAAATTAACCGAAATATTGATATTTTAAAAGAAAAAAAATGTGACGCAGTATTTGGAATCGGCGGAGGAAAAACTCTTGATGCGGCAAAAGCAGTATCGTATTATGAAAATATTCCTGTCTTCATCGTTCCGACAATTGCTTCAACAGACGCACCATGCAGTGCCTTATCAGTAATCTACACTCCAAATGGAGAATTTGAAGAATACTTGTTCTTAAAAGCAAATCCTGATATGGTAATAATGGATACTGATGTAATCGTAAATGCACCTGCCAGACTTCTTGTCGCTGGAATTGGAGATGCACTTGCTACTTATTATGAAGCCAAAGCCTGTGTTGATTCAAATGCCTCTTCAATCGCTGGAGGTGGCATTACAAAAGCTGCTATTGCAATTGCAGAATTATGTAAAGATACTTTATTCCAAGACGGTTTAAAAGCCAAAATTGCAGTAGAAAATAAAGTAGTTACGCAAGCTGTTGAAAATATAATCGAAGCAAATACTTATTTGAGTGGAATTGGATTTGAAAGTGGAGGACTTGCGGCAGCTCACGCTATTCATAACGGACTTACAATTCTGGAAGAAGGACACCACATGTATCATGGAGAAAAAGTTGCATTCGGAACAATTACGCAATTAGTTTTGGAAAACAGATGTCTATGTGAAATCAAAAAAGTTATAGAGTTCTGTAAGAGTGTAGGACTTCCAACAACATTGGATGAATTGGGAATGGGAAGTGTTTCTAAAGAAAGATTGTACGAAGTAGCAAAGGCAAGTACAGCCGAAGGTGAAACAATCCATAATATGCCATTCAAAGTTACTGCCGATGATGTTTTTGCAGCAATACTTGTAGCAGATAAACTTGGAAAAAATTAATTTAATTATTATTCTAAAAAATAAATATTTAAGAGGCTGTTTCAAAATGATTAAAATTTTGAGTTCAGCTTCTTTTTTTATAGTTTAGTTATTTTATGTTTTAAAAAAGAGAGTTGAATAAAAGAATTTTAAAATAAAAGTGCTTTTCTTTTAGATTTGCATTTTCTTAGATTTTATAGTATAATGTTTCATTACAAAACTTTAATATTGAGGTGATTATCATGATGAAAATTAATATGGATATGATTCAGACAATTGGATTAGCAGTTGTTTTGCTTTTAATTGGAATAAGACTCAGAAAAAAAATTAATTTTTTTGAGAAATATTGTATTCCAGCACCTGTTATTGGTGGATTTTTATTTTCAATAATTGTTTTTATCTTGAGGCAAACAAATATTGCTCAAATTAAATTTGATGATACATTGCAAAAATTCTTTATGGTAATGTTTTTTACAAGTGTAGGATTTAATGCTAGTCTTAAAGTGCTAAAAAAAGGTGGAAAAAAAGTTGTTATTTTCCTTTTTGTTGCAGCTGGATTATGTATTTTACAAAATGCTGTTGCAGTTGGACTTTCAAAATTTGTAGGACTTCCACCATTATTGGCATTAATGACAGGATCTGCTCCAATGACTGGAGGACACGGAACATCTGCAGCCGTAGCTCCAACAATCGAAGCTCTTGGGCCTATGTATAAAGGTGCAAATGCAATTGCAATAGCTTCAGCAACTTTTGGACTTATTATGGGATCTGCAATGGGAGGCCCTATTGCCAGCAGACTTATAAAAAAACATAAATTATTACCAGAACATTTTGTAAAAGATGGGATACAGCACGGAGACGAAGACATCGATGAAGAAGTATTAAAAAGGCAGAAGCCTTTTCTTGATGGGGAACGTTTTTCTATGGCATTTTTCTATATTCTGATTGCAATGGGAATTGGTTCATATTTATCAATATTTATTGACTATCTTATGAGTTTTACAAATTTTGAGGCACATTTTCCTATTTATATAGGGCCTATGATTGTTGCTGCAATTATTAGAAATCTGTCTGACAATGTGAAAGCATTGAATGCTCCAACAAAAGAAATAAGTATTCTTGAAGATGTAGCACTTAACCTATTTCTAGCAATGGCACTAATGACATTAAGATTATGGGAACTTATTGATTTAGCACTTCCAGTATTCATTTTACTTGTTGCACAAGTTATATTGATTTATTTCTATCTGATCTGGATAACATTTAAAGCGATGGGATCTGATTACGATGCTGCTGTTATGGTTTCAGGTCATTGCGGATTTGGACTAGGAGCAACCCCAAATGGAATTTCAAATATGAAAGCTGTTACTGAAAAATATATCTACTCAAAAATGGCATTTTTCGTAATTCCAATAGTTGGATCGCTTTTCATTGACTTTGCAAATATTAGTATTATTACAATATTTACACAGTTTTTCAAATAAATAATTTGAATAAAAAAACAAAAGAAGAATAGCTTTTATTAGTTATCCTTCTTTTTTTATTAATTTAACTGTTATACTCAAAATCTAAAATATCTTTTCTAATATCCCTTATCAAAAATTTTATTAAATTATCTGATTCTGTTTGAATTAAAAGAAACAATCTTGCCAGTATTTTACCAACAAAAACTTTTTTTATCTGATCCATCTCATTTAATGTATGATGTTTTAGAAAACTGATTAAATCATCTATCTTATTAACAATATTATTTACCGATATATTTTCAAACCGTCTATCCGAAATAAATCTTTCATAAATTGTAGAATTTTTATTAATTCGGATTCCCTCCTTCTTCTCCACAGCCGTAGCTTTTGAAAACTGATCATAAATTTCTGCATAAAGCATATCATTTGGCCCTTCAAATATAGTAAATGGCCTAAAGTCAATTGCCACATTGCTCATCGGATGCCCAGCTTCAAATCCTTTTGCCCCTAGAAGTTTCTGTGCAATTTTTGCTGCCTTGTAAGTATATTCAGTAGCAAGGCTCTTTATAATATTTGCTTCCATTAATTTATCTGAAACAGACTTATCTGGAGAGACATTGTTACAAGTATAGCTATACATAATTTTTGATACATCGTAAGTATTTTCAATTTCATTTAATTCATTTTGAACAAATGGTATTTCTTTTTTAGCAAATTTATTTATATTTTTTACAATATATTCCATAATTCCATGTGTCATTCCAACTAGCTGCAATCTACTTCTTATAAAGATATTTTGGAATTCTCTAAGGCAATTTGCCTTGCTTTCTGAAAGTTTTATTATATATTTTGCAGGAATTTTTGCATCAACATGATTTACAGCATATCTTACTGCTTTTAAACCTTCGGAATTTAGCACATCATAAGTTATATATTCTCTTGGAACTAAAATTAAGCTAATTACTTTTGATAATTTACCTTCTTTCTTTTCCTTTGCAGCAATTAATAAAAAATCACTTTGAGAATTTCCTTGCCAATATTTATCAGCTTTAACATGAATTGTATTTTCATCAACATATTCATAGTAAGACTGCATTTCTTTTGCGATAGCAGATCCAGAAGTTTCAGGCTCTGTTATAGCCAATCCTCCACCTTCTCCGTTAAATATCATTTCCAGACCTTTTTCAATTTGCTCCTCATTCCCATATTCAACAAGCGGCTGTAATACTAATGCTCCTTCAATTCCTGTTCTAAGTGTAACTGGTACGCCATAGTTCCCAGCGATTCTAAGCACTTCCTGAATTTCAAACTGACTATTTTTTCTTCCTCCAAATTTTTCTGGCAGAAAAGGCAGTAAAAGTCCACATTTTTTTATACTTAACCATTTCTTCTCTGACAAATAGTTCATTAAATTTATCTTTTCAATATTTCCATTTGAAAAAACATCATTGAAAGCCTTCTTTATATTAGACAGAAATTCTTCTGTATTCATTTTTAGCAAATTTTCATTTATAAATTTATTCATTTCTCTCCTCCAAAGCAAGTAATTTAAATCAAAATATTTTGATTTCAAAATAATTTGTTTATATAACAACTGTTATTATAACATATATGAAAAAAAATAACAATTTATATCAAAATTATACTAAAAACACTTTTTTTATCTACGCAAAGCTCAAAAATGCTTATTATTTTATAAACAATTAAAAAGCAGTCAACATAACTTCCCTGTTTATCGACTGCTTTCATTTTGCTTAAACTATTATCAACATTCTAACTTTTATTTTTTAATTTTATTTGTAGTTGTATCTTTTAAATTTACAGTTTTTGTAGTATTAGTGTTTAGGTTTGTTGTAGATGTTTTCGGTGCTTTTGGAGTTTTTGACTTTCTGTTTGAAATTGCACCTTTGATACTTCTTCCTATGCTAT
>NZ_CALHQO010000376.1:0-4128 GCF_938036635.1 uncultured Leptotrichia sp. | reverse complement strand
ATCCTCACTTAAAAAATACCAATTAGAGTATTTTAGTGTTAATTTATTAAATAATTATATTAATAAGTATACCATATTTTAATACTAAATTCAAGTAAACCGCCTTGTTTTAATAAAAAATAAAAATGTCTATTTGATAAAATAAACTTTCATATTCCTAACTAAAAATGTCTCAACTAAAATTATTTTTTACACGAAATTTAAAATACAATGATGATTTCAAATTACTGATTTTATTGTATTTTAATTTTTGAGTTGTAATAACTTTAAATAAAAAAATCTTATCTTTAAAAATTGTTATTTCACTCAAAATTTGATATACTGAAATTATAAAAATTAAAAAATACAGAAGGAGAAAATTATGAATTTCAACGATTACAAATACGAACATTTGGACTTGGAAAAAATAAAAGGACAATTTTCAGAATTAATAGATAGTTTTGAAAGGGCAGAAAATGTGGAGGGACAAATTGAAGCATTTGATAAAATTATAAAGCTGAGAAATCATATCGAAACTATCCAGACACTTGTTTCTATTCGTCATAGCATTGATACAAATGATGAATTTTATGATAAGGAAAATGAATATATGGATGAAATTAGTCCAATTTTATTTGGATTTACTAATGATTTTTATAAAGCGCTTGTCAATTCAAAATTTAAGGATGAACTTATTAAGAAATATGGAAAATTATTGTTTGACTTGGCAGAAAATACATTGAAAGTTTTCTCGAACGAGATTATTCCAGATGCACAGGAAGAAAATAGATTATCTAGCAAATATTCAAAATTGATTGCCAGTGCGAAAATTGATTTTGATGGAAAAGAGCTTAATTTATCGCAAATGGTTCCTTACACTCAATCTAAGGACAGAAATGTAAGAATTGAAGCTGCAAAGAAAGTAGCTCAATTTTTTGCTGAAAATCAAGAAGAATTTGACAATATTTATGATTCGCTTGTAAAAGTGAGAACTAAAATGGCACAGAAAATGGGATACAAAAACTATGTAGAATTTGGATATAAACAACTTTCAAGACTTGAATATGATGCAAAAATGGTGGAAGGTTACAGAAATCAAGTACTTGAAAACAT
Organism: uncultured Leptotrichia sp.; assembly: GCF_938036635.1. Taxonomy (NCBI): domain Bacteria; kingdom Fusobacteriati; phylum Fusobacteriota; class Fusobacteriia; order Fusobacteriales; family Leptotrichiaceae; genus Leptotrichia; species uncultured Leptotrichia sp. The sequence goes on along the minus strand of NZ_CALHQO010000376.1, from coordinate 3,036 downwards.
TGTACCGCTACATACTGAGCTTCGTAAAAGACAGGAAAAAAGGCTCGGTGTTGAAAAACTTAGATTTTATGACGAGGCTATAAAATTTAATTCTGGAAATGCTGATCCACACGGTTCACCTGAATGGATTTTAAATCACGGTAAAACAATGTATAAGGAATTGTCGAAGGAAACTGATGAATTTTTTACATTTATGACTGAAAATAATTTGCTTGACTTACTTTCTAAAAAAGGAAAAATGAGCGGAGGATACTGCACTTATATTCCAGAATACAAGGCTCCATTTATTTTTGCCAATTTTAATGGGACTGCACATGATATTGATGTCTTGACGCATGAAGCCGGACACGCTTTTCAAGTTTACCAAAGCCGAGGTTTTGAGGTACCTGAATATTTATGGCCAACTTACGAGGCTTGCGAAATTCATTCAATGAGTATGGAATTTTTGACTTGGCCGTGGATGAAACTATTCTTTGAAAATGATACAGAAAAATATAAATTTATTCATTTGTCAGAAGCTCTTTTATTCATTCCTTATGGGGTAACAGTCGATGAATTTCAGCACTGGGTTTATGAAAATCCAGAAGTTACGCCACAAGAGCGTCGTGAAAAATGGCTTGAAATTGAAAAAAAATATTTACCAACTAGAGATTACGGGGAAGTCGACGAATTGAAAAATGGAATTTTCTGGTTTAGACAAGGGCATATTTTTAGCTCGCCATTTTACTACATCGACTACACTTTAGCCCAAGTCTGTGCTTTCCAATTCTGGATAAAATCAAGAGAAGACAGGGAAAAAGCATGGCAGGATTATCTAAATCTGTGTAAACTTGGAGGAAGCAAATCATTCTTTGAACTTATGAAATCTGCTAATCTGAAAAATCCGTTTGAGGAAGGAACATTAGCAGCTGTAATTCCCAAAATTAAGGAATATTTGGATAGTGTTGATGATATGAATTTGTAATTTAATCCATGTAAAAACCAAAATTTAAAAATATTTTCAAATTTAACTATTGATTTTAATAAATTTTAGTGCTATAATAATTGTAGATACAAATTTAGTAAATAATATATTAAATATGGAGGTAATTTTAATGATTTATGAAAATATTTTAGATTTAATTGGAAATACGCCTGTAGTAAAATTGAAATTTTTAAACGAAGAAAATATTGCTGATATTTATGTAAAACTCGAAAAATATAATATTGGTGGAAGTGTAAAGGATAGAGCTGCGCTTGGAATGATAGAAGCTGCTGAAAAAGAGGGAAAATTAAAACCAGGTGGTACAATTGTCGAGCCTACTTCGGGAAATACTGGAATTGCATTGGCATTAATAGGGAAAGCAAAAGGATATAGAGTTATAATCATAATGCCAGATTCGATGAGTGTGGAAAGAAGAAGTATTTTGGCAGCTTATGGAGCTGAATTAATCTTGACTGAAGGTGCAAAAGGTATGAAAGGTGCAATTGCTGAAGCTGAAAAATTAGCATCTGAAAACGGATATTTCTTGCCTCAACAATTTGAAAATCCTGCAAATCCTGCAAAACACTATGAAACTACAGCAAAAGAAATTTTGGATGATTTTCCGCAAATTGATGCATTTATTTCAGGAGTTGGAACTGCTGGAACTTTATCAGGAGTTGGAAAAAGATTAAAAGAAGAAAGACCTGGAGTGCAAGTATTTGCTGTAGAACCTGCAACTTCTGCAGTACTATCAGGTGAACAGCCTGGAAAACATTCTCAACAAGGGCTTGGAGCAGGCTTTATTCCTGGAAACTATGATGCTAATCTTGTAGATGGAATTATAAAAATAACTAATGAACAAGCAATAGAATTTGCAACAAGAGCTTCAAAAGAAAACGGATTATTTGTAGGAATTTCTTCTGGAAGTGCAATTGCAGCGGCTTACGAAGTAGCTAAAAAATTAGGAAAAGGTAAAAAAGTATTAGCTGTTTTACCTGATGGCGGAGAAAAATATCTATCAGTAGAAGTATTCAGAAAGAGTCTATAAAATTAATACAGTTTATCTAAATTTGGGCAAGGATTCTCTAATTATGAGATGAATTGCCTATTTTCATACTTTTTAAAAAAAAATTATACAATAAAAAGTTGTTTTTAAAACAGTTTTATTATATAATCTTAACATATAAATTTTAAGGAGTGTGATTATTATTTTTAAATGGTTAATAAGTGAAATAAATAATATTGCAGAAAAAGATCCAGCTGTAAAACATAAAATAGAAGTTTTTCTTTATCCATCGTTACATGCTATTATTAATCATAAAATTGCTCATTTTTTTCAAAAACGGAAATTATATTTTTTCGCAAGACTTATTTCTCAAATTTCTCGTTTTTTTACAGGAATAGAAATTCATCCAGCCGCAAAACTAGGAAATAAAATATTCTTTGATCACGGAATGGGAATTGTAGTTGGAGAGACTGCCGAAATAGGAGATAATTGTGTTATATATCATGGTGTAACTCTCGGCGGTGTAAGCACATCCAAAGTCAAACGGCATCCTACACTAAAAAATAACGTCTCTGTAGGAGCTGGAGCAAAATTGCTTGGAAATATAGTAATCGGAAACAACGTAAGAATTGGAGCAAATTCAGTCGTTTTAAAAGATATTCCTGATGAAGCTGTAGCAGTAGGTATTCCCGCCAGAATCATTCCAAAAACAGAAGAAGACTATTATATGTGGCATATTTAACTAAAATTTCAAAAAATAGCAACTTAAATTCAAATATCAAAAAAATTTGACAATCAAAGTAAAATATGATATATTTTTTATATAAAAATTTTAATAAGTAAAGTGAGAGTTTTAAATAAAACAATTTATTTCATTTCTTTTATTTAAAAGAAAATCAAAATGTATTATCTAAAAAATGGATAACCACATGAAAACAATATTTAAAACCAAACTACAAATATGGAGGGATAAAATGGCAAAAGTAGGAATTTTTTTCGGATCAACAACAGGAGTAACTGAAGATATTGCTCACAAAATTGCAGAAAAAATAGATGGAGCAGAAGT
>NZ_CALHQO010000375.1:0-2477 GCF_938036635.1 uncultured Leptotrichia sp. | reverse complement strand
AGGATATGAAAGCAAAAAAAGTTGTGTACAGATTAAAAGATGATGCTATCATTTATGCGGATGAACAGATTGGATCTGAAGGAGATGAAGTTATTAGGTTTAAAAATGTAATTGTAGATCTGATAAAGAAAAAAATGTTAATTTCTGGAAAAGAGGGTGAAGTCAACACTAAGACATCTGATGTTACATTAATGAAAAAAGTTGTTGGAACAACGAAGGACAAGAAATGGGAAATTTATACAGAACGTGTGGAATATAAGAAACAGGGAGATACATTAATTTCACCAGTGAGGACAAAGTTAATAAATACTGTTGATGACACGGTTTCTGAAGCCGATAGGGTTGAAACGACAACAAAATTTGAAGTAATTGTAGCAACTGGGCATGCGAGTTATAATAATAAGAAAGATAAGAAAACATTAACAGCAGATAAGATTACATATCATGATCCAATAAAAGTATCTGATGCAGAAGGTCATGTAGTTTACAAGGAAGAGCAGACAAAAAGAGAATTACGTGCAGATAGAATGCGTTATGATGATATAAACAAAATTGGAAACGCTTTAGGTAATGTAATCTATACGGATCCTGAAAATAAATTAACTGGATACAAAGTTGATTATTATATGAAAGATGAGCGTGTAGATGGACAGGGAAACGTAGTTTACACTGGTAAAAATAGTGTAATTTCAGCAGATGCTGCATCATATTTTGTAAAGAAAAAGCAGGTTGATGGAAGAGGACATGTAAAATATACAAGTCCAACTCTAATAGTAACAGGAGATCATGTATTTTACGATGAAATTGCAAAAATATTAAATGGTGATGGAAATGGAACTTATAACTATTTACCAAGAAAAACTACTGGAACATATAGAAGTGGAGTTTATGACTTAAAGACAGAAACACTTACAACAAATGACTACTATACTGCAAATTATGATGACTATAAAATGGATGGAACAGGACTTATATATGTGTTCCCAACTGGAGATGCCAGAATGAATGGTCAGTTTAACGTGAAAAAGCAAAACTTTAATGTACATGGTGCAAATGGAACAATGAACACAATTTCAAAAGATATTTTTGCTAATAAAATGGAAATGACAAGTGTTCAGGGAGATAGAATTACATCTGATACAGGGCGTGGAAGTTTTGAGAAAAAGGAATTTAGGTTTGATGGGCATGTTAAAGGTAAAATCCGTGGAAATGTAAAAGATCTTGTAAATGACCCAAGACCGCTTGTAGAATCAGAAGCAGTAAACTTCATAGGAAATACTGCCAAAGTTTATTTCGTTTCACATAAAAATGGAAGTAATATGAGTATTACACGTAGTGAAATCAAAGAAAATGTGCATATGACTTATAAAGATATTACACTTGATTCTCAATATAATGAGATGGACTCTGGAAGGAACCTTATTCTTGCAAGAGATAAAGTTATGGTAGACTTTAAAAATAATACAAAGATGACAGCAAATTATCTTTATATGGATATGAATAAGCAGGAAGGGTATGCCAGAAACAATGTAAAAATCGTAAGTACATTGCCACAGTTCAGAACGATTAATACAAGTGCCGACAAGGCTACGATTTATTTGAAAGATAAAAGAATAAAATTAAATGGAAACGTAGTAACTTATCAAGGAAAAACACAAATTTCATCTAAAAGTGCAATTTATGACATAGATAGAAGAATCCTTGAAAATGAAGGCAATATCCAAATGCAATATGAAGTTCAGAATAACGAGGAACAAGGGAAGTCAGACCCTAAAAATGCGGCCGCAACTCAAGAAGTAATTGGAAAATTATCAATTCCTGAAGGAGAAGTAAGTACAAGAGGTGGAATTAACTTGCCAAAATCAATGACTGCCTCAAATGGAGTTCCAGTTACGATAAGATGGCGTTCCTCGAATTCTAGCCTGTTTTCAGTATCTGGAAGAATTAATAAGCAATTTTATGGTGGCGGAAGTAAAGGAGTAACTTTAACTGCAACAGCTAAAGCTGGTGTAGATATAGCGGAAAGAACATTTAATGTAAGTGTTCCTACCGAATCAGCTCATGAAATGCTTGTTAGAGCTGCAAGAAATATTTATGTTCCAGAAGACGGCGAAAATTTACCTTCATCAGTAAGAGTAAATGTAAATAAAGGAACAATAGATGTACCAATTTCTTGGAGTAAAAATGGAGATAGAAATGTAGCAACATTAAGATATGGCGGTGCATCTTACCAGAAACAGTTTTAGATAACTAGGGAAAGTGGGTAGAAAATACTCACTTTTCTTTAATACTAAACCCCATTTGAAAAAAAAGAAATAATTTTCTATTTACTTTCTGACAAGGGGTCTTGACCCCTTGCATAATAGAAGTTATAATAAATCTATTATTTTAACGGGAAATAGTATAAAACCCAAAAAAATATCTTTTAACAAGGGATCTTGACCCTTTGCTAAAAGAGTTCAAAACAAATTTACTAT
>NZ_CALHQO010000374.1:0-1137 GCF_938036635.1 uncultured Leptotrichia sp. | reverse complement strand
TTTACTGCTGATGACCGATTAGATTTTATTTATAAGGATCAAGATGAATATATATGCGATGCAGCGCACGTACTGTTATCCCAAGATTATGATCAATCCCAAAAGGCATATACAATATTATTGATGCAACATACTTCGATTAGAGAGCATTTATACTTAGCAAAAATTGCGAATCAATCATATGGTCAAAAGATACTGACAGATAAAGAAGCATTAATTAATTTATTTTATTCAACTTTTTTACAGTACATCAAAACTCTTTTTTATTTAATCTAATATTCTAAATACTATTTAGAAAGGCTGTCATATCTTTTTGCAAGTTTTAAAGCTCTTTCTTCTGTCATAGAAAGTCCAGTTCCAGCTGCTCCAAACACAGCCATTTTAGGTCCATCCTCTTCATCATTCAACGCTTTTTTTATAGCCACTTTCCTGTCATTTAGCCATTTTGCCTGTTCAGCCTTAAATTTTGACTGTTCTTTTGCTGGTAATTTTTTCAAAATTAAATCATACACTTTGTTCATTTCTTTTTCCCATTCATCTGTTAATTCAGAGCTGGCATTCAACATATCTGCTGTGGTTCCTTCAAACTTTGATTCAAGTCTTTCTTCCGCAACTTTCATACGTTCCTTTAGCCCATCTTCATATTTTCCAGCAAATGCAACTGCTCCTACAAGTAATAATCCTGTTATTAGTAATTTTCTCATTTTTCATCAACTCCTATTTTATTTTTTTATATTTTGTATTAAATCATAAACTCTTTTTTTAGTCAACTTAATTTTAAATAAAATTCAAATATTTTTTCATATTCCCCATTTCTATATCTATAAAACTCTATACAATCTTCCATAAAATTCCATAATTTTTTATCAAAATATTTTAATCCATCACTAAGAATTATTTCCTCAGAAAAATAAACTTTTTCACAATCGTTTATAACTGTTATGTTCCCATTTCCACTATAATTCCATTTCATTTCTGAATTTTCAAGACTTTGTGCCTTAAAATAAATTCTATTAACATTTTTCATTATATCATACATAATTACAATATTATTATTTTTCATAATTCACCTACAACTTTTTTATTTCTTAAATTTCAAAATAAATTTACTATATCTCACAACACAATTTAACTAAA
>NZ_CALHQO010000373.1:0-4037 GCF_938036635.1 uncultured Leptotrichia sp. | reverse complement strand
CGCAAATTAAACGGCTGATCTTTCTTTTCACCCGTTCATTTCAAACAAAAGTGCGGTGGATTTTCAGAGCGAATTTCCACCGCACTTTTTTCGACTTTTAAGTTAAACCGCCTCCGGATTTGGTATATCATATAGGGACTTATTTTATCAACTGAGGCAATAATGGCGTCTAAAAATTCTTCTCCTGCGAAAGACCAAAACACCACCAATTTGAACATTCCTCCTCATTCCATTGAAGCGGAACAAGCCGTGTTGGGCAGTATTTTGCTGAACAACATGTATTGGGATGATGTGGCAGAAAATGTGGTGAAAGAAGATTTTTACCGCTTTGAACATCGTCTAATTTTTGAGGAAATGGAAAAGCTGATTGCGCAGCAATCGCCGGTGGATTTAATTACCTTAGAACAGGCGCTGAAAAGTCGAGAAGTCATCGAACAGGTGGGGGGCTTTGCTTATTTGGCGGAGCTTTCCAATAACACGCCGAGTGCCGCCAACGTGGTCGCTTATGCCAATGTGGTGCGAGAAAAAGCAATCATGCGCGAGTTGATTTCCGTGGGGAACAAAATTGCGCAAAACAGCTATTCTCCCAAAGGGCAGGATGTGAAACATTTGCTGGATGAGGCGGAGCGGGAAGTCTTTGCCATTGCCGAGAAGCGAGCATCCGGCACCGAAGGTCCACAAAATATCATTTCCATTCTGGAAAACACCATCAATAAAATTGAACAACTCAGTCAAATTAAAGATCATTCAGGTGTTACCGGCGTTTCCACCGGTTTCAAAGATTTAGATAAGAAAACGGCAGGTTTGCAAAAATCCGACTTGATTATTGTGGCGGCACGTCCTTCCATGGGGAAAACCACCTTTGCCATGAACCTATGTGAAAATGCGGCGTTAGGCAGTGATAAACCCGTATTGGTGTTCAGTTTAGAGATGCCGGCGGAGCAAATTATGATGCGTAGCTTGGCATCACTTTCACGCGTCGATCAAACGAAAATTCGTACCGGTCAGGGCTTGGATGACAACGATTGGGCAAAGATTTCCAGCACCATGGGGATGCTTGCGAAAAAACCGAATTTATTTATTGACGATTCTTCCGGTTTAACGCCGACGGAGCTACGTTCCCGTGCCAGACGGGTTTATCGTGAAAATAACGGGTTAAGTTTAATCATGGTGGATTACCTTCAATTAATGCGTGCCCCGGCATTTTCTGAGAATCGTACGTTGGAAATTGCGGAAATTTCCCGTTCTTTGAAAGCGTTGGCAAAAGAATTAGAAGTACCGGTGATCGCCCTGTCACAATTAAACCGTACCTTGGAAAACCGTCAGGATAAACGCCCGGTTAACTCAGACCTGAGGGAATCAGGCTCTATTGAGCAAGATGCTGATATCGTTTCATTCTTATACCGTGGTGACTACTATAGAAGTGAAGATGCTGATGAAAATGAAGTTCAAGAGACAAACGATGTTTCTACTATTGAGGTAATTATTGCTAAAAATAGGCACGGACAAACAGGGACTGCAGAACTTGCATTTATGAAACGATATAACAAGTTCGTATCGAAAACTTATGCAGAATAGGAGAGGGAGTTATGAAAAATAGAAATAATAATCATTAATCAAAATAATTCAAAAATAAATAAATACAATATATAAATAGATAAAGAAATAAGGAGAAAATAAAGTTGGCTAGAAAGTTAGTTATTGTTGAGTCACCGTCGAAGGCAAAAACTATCGAAAAGATACTTGGTAGGAATTATGAAGTTGTTGCATCTTACGGACATGTGATTGATTTACCAAAAACGAAAATTGGAATAGATGTGGAAAATAATTTTGAGCCTCAATATAAGGTTATAAAAGGAAAAGGTGAGGTTTTAAAGAAATTAAAGGAAAAAGCGAAAAGTGCAAACGCTGTTTATCTGGCATCAGATCAGGATAGGGAAGGGGAAGCGATTGCTTGGCATATTTCTAATTATATTAAGCAGCCTGACAAGGTAAAAAGGATAGAATTTAACGAGATAACAAAGACGGCTGTAAATAATGCGATTAAAAATCCAAGAGATATTAATGATAACCTTGTGAATGCACAGCAGGCTAGAAGACTATTGGATAGAATTGTGGGATATAAGATAAGTCCGCTTTTATGGAAAATAATTAATCGTAACGCCAGTGCTGGTCGTGTACAGTCAGTTGCATTAAAGCTGATTTGTGACCTGGAAGATGAGATAAATGCGTTTGTACCTCAAAAATATTGGGAAGTAAGTGCATTAATTGAAAAAGATATTAATCTTAATTTAGTAAAAATTGCAGATGAAAAAGTGGATAAAATCTTTGATGAAAAAGTTATAAAAAAATTGAAAAAAGATTTGAAAAATGAATCATTGACGCTTGAAAAAATAGAAGTTAAGAAAAAATCGCAAAGACCGCCACTTGTATTTAAGACAAGTACACTGCAGCAACTTGCTTCGTCATATCTTGGTTACGGTGCAAGCAAAACGATGAGAATTGCACAGCAGCTTTATGAAGGACTTGCAATTAATGGCGAAAATAAAGGGCTAATAACATATATGAGAACAGATTCTACAAGAATTTCTGTTGATGCCCTAAATATGGCAAAAGATTATATTACAAAAAATTATGGTGAAAAATACGTTGGAAAATATATTGTAAAAAATTCAAAATCAAATGTTCAGGATGCCCACGAGGGAATCCGTCCATCTGATATTAACTTAGTCCCAGATAATATAAAAGCTTATTTGACTAATGATCAGTACAGATTGTATAAATTGATTTGGGATAGATTTCTAGTTTCACAGTTTGCAGCTATGCAGTATGAGCAGATGCAAATTAACGCTGTGAATGGAGATTACAATTTTCGTGGGACTATTAATAAAGTAACTTTTGATGGATATTACAAGATTTTTAAAGACGAGGATGAAATTAAGACTGGAGATTTTCCAGAATTAAAGGAAGGCAGTATTCATCCAATAGACAAATTAAATGTGGAAGAAGGAATAACAAAGCCTCCAACAAGATTTTCCGAAGCGACGCTTGTAAAAAAACTGGAATCAGAGGGAATTGGACGTCCATCAACTTATGCTTCAATTGTCGAAACGCTTAAATCAAGGGAATATGTTGAACTTATTGAAAAGCGTTTTCATCCAACATATTTGGGATACGAGGTAAAGGATGAACTTGTCAAGAACTTTAAGGATGTTATGAATGTGAAATTTACGGCGAATATGGAAAAGGAACTGGATAAGGTTGAAGAAGGGAGAGTTGAATGGATACAACTTTTGAGAACTTTTTATGATTCGCTTGAAAAGGATATTGACAAGTTTGAGAAAGAAATTGATAAAATAAAAAATCGTAGAATTGTATCGGATGTGCTGGATTCAGAGGGAAATCCAATGATTTTAAAAACGGGGCTTTATGGAAAATATTTGATTAGTGAAACAAATGAAAATGAAAAAATTTCGTTAAAAGGAATTGCAATATCGCCAGAAGCTCTTAAAAAAGGAGAAGTTTTTGTAAAAGAGGAAGTAGAGAAACTTCAAAACAATAAAAAAGGAATTTTGACTGATTATTTTGATGAAGATGGAAACAGATATGTGCTTAAAGTTGGACGTTTTGGAGAATATCTTGAAAGTGAAAATTATGAAAAAGATGAAAAAAGAATGTCGTTGCCAGCTGAATTGAAGCAAAAATATAAAAAAGGTGCTGTAATAGAGCTGGATGGAGTATTGCAAATAAACGATGAAATGAAACGGTTGCAGGAAATTGACAGAAAAATAATAGAAGAAGCAGGAACATGTGAATTTTGCGGAAAACCGTATGAAATAAAAACTGGAAGATTTGGAAAATTTTTGGCTTGCACAGGATACCCGGAATGTAAGACTATAAAAAATATAAAAACTGGGAAAGTTACAAGAGTGACTGAAAAAGCAGAAAAAGCCAAGAAAACTACAAAAAAGGCAACTAAAAAAACAACTAAAAAAACAACAGCTAAAGCAAAATCTACATCTACAAAGGCTAAAAAG
>NZ_CALHQO010000372.1:0-1339 GCF_938036635.1 uncultured Leptotrichia sp. | reverse complement strand
AAATATTTATTTTTTTTCTTTTAGGTTTACTATTTTTTCAGAAGTTCCTTCATTTTTATTATTAAATTTCAGATTTTGAATACTTGTAACTGCATTTTCATTTTCTGATTCTCTAGCAAAAAATATGAATTCACCTGTAATTGAGTCTATTCTTATTCCATATATTATTCCATTTGTATATGATAATAAGCTTGATAGCTCCTTTTCTCTCATGCTTGCCAAGATTTTTGTATAAATTGCTCTAGCTTCAGAGTCATTAATTTTCTCATCAGATACCTGTATAAGATTAACCACCATATTTTCAATTATTCCCAAGTTAGCTCCATCCACCTTGCTAACCTTCAGAAATATACTTGTTGCACTTATCCCGCTATAATCAAGTGCATAAATAGCATCTCCTCTAGAATGTATCTTGGCATAGTAATAATTTTTGTTCTCATATACCAGTTTTTCAAAATTTCCTATGCTTATCTTATTCTCTTTCGATTTTTTCGTAAAAGTTTCAATTATTTTCTCTATTGATTTATTCGAAAAAACATTTTCTTTTGTGGTTTTATTTTGTACATTATCGTGTTTCTTTTCTTTTTCTTTGCTCTCCTTTTTACTACAACCTATTATAAAAACAAATAAAAAAAGTAAAAATAACCCCAATTTTTTATTCAACATTTTTACTACCGCCTAATTTTTATTATATAAAAAATGTCTTTTTAAATACATTGATACATTATACAATATAAATCTTAATTTTTCCATATTTTTTCACAAAAAAAGACTATCTATAACAAGTTAAAACTTATTTTAAATAGTCTAAATTTATCAAAAAATAAAATTACTATTATTTTTCAATTTTTGTATAAGGCATCAAAGCGATTTGTCTAGCTCTTTTAATTGCTTTAGCAATTTTTCTTTGAACTTTAGCTTCTAATCCTGTTACTCTCGCAGGAGAAATTTTCCCCTTATCATTCATAAAGTTTTTCAACAATTCAACATTTTTATAGTTAATATCTTCTACTTTAAATTTAACTTTTGGTCGTCTTTTTCTTCTTTTAAATTCCGTAACTGGTTTAGCTCTCATTAAATTTACACCTCCTAAAAACTTTTATAGCAATTTTTATTATAAAACTTGCCTAGCTATTAAAATGGAAAATCTTCATTATCATCTGTATCATCATCATTTTCGTATGTATCATTATGAACTGGCTTATTGCTATTATTTCCGCTATAAGATTGGTTTTGATTGTATCCACCACCATTATTGCTACTTCCTGAACTTTCAACAAATTCAAAGCTATTTACAACAACTTTTGTTGATTTTCTTTTTTCACCATTTTGTTCATAA
>NZ_CALHQO010000371.1:0-5822 GCF_938036635.1 uncultured Leptotrichia sp. | reverse complement strand
GATTTTAATTATTATAATTCAAATTATCAGGTAAAAAATAAAAATACTATAACAAGAGAGGTTTTGATTACGAATTTTAAATAAAAATACAAAAAACTTAGGAGGATAAAAATTATGAAAGATGAAAAAAGCTACGTAGAAACGGAAAGAATGAGAGAGCAATCAGAATTAGGGAGGAAAGAAGAAAAAATAGTAAACTGTGTGGATATTTCAGATAATCAGAGAGTATTTATAAAATTTAGCACAGTTACGTATAGAAATTTATTAAAATGGATTATTATTGGTGGAATTTGTGGGATTTTGATGCCTTTTTTTCAAGTGGCAATGCTTGGTGTGATAGTTTCGGCATTTTTCTGTTTTTCGATATTGATGACGATATTGTTTAATGGGATAAGAACTGTGGAATTGAAGGAAAATACTTTTGTTACAAATGTTGAAAATGAAGATATAGATTATAAATCTTTGGAATATTTTATAATAACAACATATTCAGGGGATTTCCTGGCTTATAGAAATAATAAGAATTACTGGAGAACAATATCTGAAATAGCTTTTCCATCACAAACTATACAAAGTCTTCTAAAAAATCATCTGCTTGACAGAATCCCTGTTTCCAAAGAAATTATAAATTCAGGTGGGGAAGAAGTTTTTGGTGTACGTTCAGAAGAAGACATAAAAGCTGATTACCGTAAAAGAGATTTTCTTGGAAAGCGTAGAGATAGAGTTTATCGAGCTATGAGAGATAAAGTTGTGCCTCTTGACAGACTTCAAAATGAAGCTCATAAAGTTTTTGAAAATCCAAATAATAAGTTGATAATAAAAAAAGAAGGATTAGTTGTGGATGGTGCAATTTATCCGTGGAATAGACTACAGCCAATAAAAGTTTCTAGAAATTTTGGAGGAATGTTAGAAATAAAAACAAGAGAAGATGAAATAATTTTTTCTGAAAGGGCAACAGCGGTAGTAAAACTTCCTTTATTTGAGGCATTATATAATTCAATGGTTTTTCAAAAATGGAAATAATTTTATGAAAGCAGGAAAAACAAATGGCAAACAATAAATACATTTGGGAAAATGAAAGTGACAAAATCTTAAAAAGGCTAGTTTCACAAGATGATGAAGAATTTTTGAGTAAAAAAAGGGCAAAAGAATTATTTGATAATGGAATATTAAAAAGTATTCAAGTGGGAACTTTTGAAGGATTGAAGGAAATACATCGGTATTTGTTTCAGGAATGTTATGGAACTGCAGGAAAAATACGGAAACATGATATTCGGAAAGGCGATACTGTGTTTTGTCGTGCGATGTATCTTGAAGATAATTTAAAGACCGTTTCTAAAATGCCTGAAAATACTTTTGAGGAAATAATTGAAAAATATGTTGAGATGAATATAATGCATCCGTTTTATGAGGGAAATGGAAGAACGACTAGGATTTGGCTGGATCAGATGTTGATAAGAAGTCTTGGAATGTGTGTGAATTGGCAAAATATCAGTAGAAATAATTATTTATCGGCAATGAAAAGAAGTGTGGTTAATGATTTGGAACTAAAGATGTTTTTGAAGGAGAATTTGACGGAAGATGTGAAAAGTAGAGATATATTTATGAATGGGATTAATCAGTCTTATGAATATGAAAATATGAGAAAATATGATGTGATAAATATATGAGTAAATGTTTGAAATTATACTGATTTGTAAAAGGAGGTTTGAATGAAAAAGCAGTTATTGAAAATATTAATGCTATTATTTTTAATTGGGAATTTAACATTTTCAGAATATGTTGTGAAAGACGGGAAAGTTTTTTATGATGGTAAGGAAGTTTTGAGAGCAGATATTGGAAGTTTTAGGATTTTGAATAATAAAATTGCTGTTGATAGTCAGAATATATATTTTTTAGGAAGTAGAACGATAAAATCTGAAAAAAATGCTTATGATACATCAGAACCTGTTTACAAACTTTCAAGTGAGTCAGGAAAATTGAAAATAGATAAAGAAGAATACGATGTAAAAAAATTTAAATTAATTTCAAGTAATGTAAAAAATAGTAATTTTTATTTTCTAAAATATGATAAAAAAATATATGTTGTATATGGGTATAATCATAGCGTTTTTTTTAGCGAAATATTAAATGTAGATTATGAAACTTTTGAGAGTGTGTCTAAAAATTTAGTAAAGGATAAAAATAAAGTTTATTTTGTTAACTCGTTTACAGCAGATTCACATAATAGATATTTAATTGATTTTGGAAATTCATTATTCAAAGAAGTAGAATTTATAAAAATAGAAGAAGAAGGACTAAGTGAGGGAGAAAAGGTAAAATTAGGTTATTTTTCTACACTTTACAGTATTTTGAATGGTGAATTTAAAAATAAGAAATATGTAACTCTTTTATTTGATGAAGTAGAAACTTTTCTACATCCTGAATGGAGCAGAAGATTTTTATACGAATTAATAGAAGAATTAGAAAAGTATGAAGATAAAAAGTTTAAATTGATTTTTGCAACACATAGTCCTTTTTTGATAGCAGATGTTTTGGCAAAAGACTGTATTTATTTGAGTAAAAATAAAAAAGGTAAAATTAAGGCTGAGATTAAAGAGGATGTGAAAACTTTTGGGGCTAATATTATTGATTTGTTTAAGAATACTATGTTTTTAGAATCGACTTTTGGGAAATTTGCTACTGAAAAGATTAAAGGATTAGTAGATAAAATAGAAAAAGCTGAAAAGTATTCAGATATAAAACATGAGGTTGATTTTATAATAGATGAAATTGGAGAAAAGTTAATTTCTAATAAGTTAAAATCAATGATTGAATCAAAGTTTGAAAATAAAGATGAAGAAAAAGATGAAGAATATTACAGAAAAAAAATAGAAGAATATCAAGCAAAACTAGATGAATTAGAAAAAAAAGAAAATAACAGGAATTCTAAAAAATAAAAATACAAATTTATAATAAAATTACACCTTCCATTGTAATAGTAACTTTAAAAATTACTCTAAAAGGAAGGTGTTTTATAGTTAAAAATTTATTAATTCAAAAATTTCTCCTTCACAAATCCCCCAATCTTAACTAACGCCAACAAAATCGTAAGCAGTACAATAATTGAAGGGCCTGATGGAATATTTAGTGTGTAGGAAAAATATAGTCCTGATAGTATTCCGATGAATGAGAAAATTATGGATAGAATTATGATTGTTGAGTATTTTCTTGCGAGTGAGGCTGCGATTGCTTGTGGGATTGTCAGGATTGAGATTATTAGGATAATTCCTATTGTTTTTATGTTTATTATTATGACAGAGGATATTAGGATTATCATAAAGTAGTTTATGAAGGTTACTGGTACGCTGTGGATTTTGTAGAAGTTTTCATCAAAGCTGGTGTAGACGATGCTTTTGTAGAAGATGATGAAAAATGTGATTGTAATTATGTCCAGTATTAGCAGTAAAATTATGTTTAGGGTGTTGGATAAAAGGATGTTTCCGAATAAGTAAGTTGACATATCCGCCTGATAGCCGGGTGTCAAGAAGGCAAAAATAATTCCGATAGCCATTCCCATTGACATAACAATACCTATTCCCAAATCACCGTCAACATGAAGGGTATCTTTTAGGATTAAAATTAGTACACCTGACAATATTGAGAAAATCAGTCCAAAAAATAATGGATCTTTTATTGGCAAGTTAAAGAAGTAAATCAGGTAAATTCCTATTCCGATACCACCGTAAGAGGCATGGCTGATACTTGATGAAATAAAGACCATTTTTTTATTTACAATATAAGTTCCTATTATTCCACAGCATATACTAGAAAGAAGCCCTACAATAAGGGCATTTCTCATAAAGGCATATTCAAAAATTTTTATAAATTCCATATTTCCCCAATCTTTAATAATTTATCTTTTAATTTTGTAAATTTTATTTGTGTGAATGTAAGTAAGGATTGCTGCACACGTAATCTTCTTTTTTCTCGTAAACTCGGATACTGCCTTCCACGACAAAAATTGAATCAATGTAATCGTAGATTTTTTCAAGCTCGTGAGAAATCACAACGATTGTTGAATCTGACAATTCCTTTATTTTTTCAAAAAGTTTAAATTCAAATTCCTTATCCAGAAATGATTCCGGCTCATCAAGAAAAATAAGTTCTGGCGAAGAAATTAAGGCACGTGCAATTAATGCCCTTTGAAGTTGTCCTCCAGACACTTCATTTATTAATTTATTTTTTAAATGAAAAATATCAAATTCCTTCAAGAGTATTTCAGCACGTCTTTTTTCTTCATTGTTAAATCTTCTGAAAAGGTTATTTTTATTAGTCAATCCCGATATTACCAAGTCAAAAATATTAATGGGAAAGGAAGTGTCAAACTCCCTTATTTGTGGTAAATATCCAATTTTGTTTTCACTTGTAAAAAATTCAATACTGCCAGAATTTTTTCTCAAAAATCCAAGCATGGTTTTTACTAAAGTAGATTTTCCGCCACCATTTCTTCCCAGAATTGCAACATTTTTTCCTTTAAAAATATCTAAGTTTATATCATTCAAAATATAGTCGTTGTTATATTTAAAGTTAAGATTTCGTACACTCACAAGTTTTTTATTCTGTCCGTTAGTCATCAAATTTTTATCCTTTCGTTTTTCTTCTTGTTCTTTTTTGAATAAAAATTTTTAATTTAAATAATCTACAAATTGTTTTAGATTTTCAAAGACATTTTCCTTGTCAACGTTAAATTCAGCGACTTTTGAGTTAGGAATTTCTTTTGAAATAGCTTCGGCACTTTGTTTTGGAAATTGAGGCTGAACTAAGATTGTAGTTATGTTATGTTCTTTTGCTTCATCAATGATTTCTTTAATTTGTTGTGCTGATGGCTCTTTTCCTTCCTGTTCGATTGAAATTTCTTCAATGGCATAATTTTTTAGGAAATAGTTTAAAGCAGGGTGGTAAATCATAAATGATTTTTTAGTTTTTGAAGCCATTTTTTGTGAAAGTTCTGCTTTTACTTGATTAAGTTCTGTGATGAAAGCATTGTAATTTTTTTCAAAAGTTTCTTTTTTGTCTGGGTAAAGTTTTGACAATTCATTTTTTATATTTTCAGCAATTTTTGGCATCATATCAAGCGAGAACCATACATGCGGATCAATTCCACCGTGTCCTTCATGCTCGTGATGATGTTCATGTTCTTCCTTTTTACTGTGTTCATCTCCATGCTCATGTTCGTGGTCATGATCATGATTTCCTTTGATAAATAAATTTTTATCAACACCATCCAAAACATTAACAATTTTATTTTTATCGCTTAGGCTGTTAGAAATTGTTTCTTCAAATCCTAACATATTGTAAGTGAAAAATACTTTTGAATTTTCCAGAATTTTCAAATCTGAAGGTTTTGGCTCAAATAGTTCGTGATTCATATTTGGCTGCACAATTGAAATAACTTCAAAATCATCTCCTGCAATTTTTTGAGTAAGCCATCTTAAAGGCGGTACGCTTGTTACAATTTTTTCTTTTGTTCCTGTAGCTATTCCTTGCTCTTTTTTAGTTTCTGATTTATTTCCGCAAGAAAAAATAAACAGAGCTGATAATAAAAGTAATGATAATAATTTTTTCATTTTAATTCCTCCTATATGTATTTTTTGTAATAAAATAATGAATTTATTAAAAACTTTTCTAATAAAGGATTATAAACCTAATGTTTTCAAATAATTAAAATATAATTTTCATTTTTTAAACAGAGCATAATATAAACTAATCCGTCGGAGCATTTTTCTGTGCTGGCAAAACTGTCTGAGCATAGCGAGTTTTTTGTCAGTGCAGAAAAATGT
>NZ_CALHQO010000370.1:0-5084 GCF_938036635.1 uncultured Leptotrichia sp. | reverse complement strand
TATCTCATACTGCTCACTTAACATCATTTCAGAAAAATATTTATCTTCAACTTTATTTTTAAAGTTCTCATTATGAATTTTAACCAATTCATCGACAATATCTTCCATTTTATTCTCCATTTTTTTCTTTAACTTTATCAAACTCTTCTTTAATAATATTAAAAACAAATACACTTATAAGCACTCTTAAATTATAATAGCCCAATTCTAGTCAATGGCCACCATCTTACAAGCAATTCACCCTTAATTCTTGGCTCTGCTACAAGACCAAAATATCTTGTGTCATGACTATTTGAAGTGTTATCTCCCATAGCCATGTAATAATTAGTATCAAGTGTTATAGTTTCTCCATTTAACAACTTCTTAAACAATTCATCATTATACTTAAAGTCCATAATTGGCATAACCATTTCATCTCTACCTTCAACTTTTAAAGTAAACGTATAATATTTATTAGTTAGTACATTATCAGGGCTAGCTTTATAGATATCATTACTTCCTATTATATCTTTAAAATTCTTATCTGTCTTTATTAAATCCAAAAACTCTTTTCCACTTAATTTTTTGTAACCTTTTCCATCATAGTAGCTTTCCCAGTTTACTTGACCAATTAAAGTATTATCTTTGTCTTCCGTTTTTCTAAATACTTTATCAATTGCAATGATTTTATCTAGTTTTACTTTATCACCTTTTTTAGGAATATAAATTTTATTATTCATAAGAATTCCTTCAGGTAAATATAATTTTTGAGGTGTTACTCTTTTTAAAATTTCTGATTCCTGTCCATTTATTATCATTGCTCCACCAACTTCTTTAACTTGACGTTCCTGTAATTCTTTTTCATATTTTGCTTCTTCAAGTTTGTCGTGTTTTTCATCGCCAGTATATTCAATTCTTGGTTCGCTGTCAAGAATTGCGATTCTAAATTCTGTTATACTCATTTTCCCTTTTGCAATTTGCAAAGTATCTCCCGCTGCTCCAACTATTCTTTTTGTAAACATCAGTTTATTTTCCATTGGCTCTTTAAACGCAATTATATGTCCAACTTTAGGGTGTGAAAAATGATATTTAACCATATTCGTAAAAACCCTATCTTGAATCCTAATTGTAGGTTCCATTGAACCTGTAGGAATTACATAATTTCCTATATAAAACATTTGTATCAGTCCAACTAAAATAATTGCAACTAAAGCATTATCAATTCTTGAAAGTGCTTTCCCTAATGTACTTCTTTTTCTTTCTTCTCTTTTAATTCTCTCTTCTACTGTAATATTTTCCTTTGGAAACATTTTTTTAAAAATTTCTTCTGTGCTTTCATTCTTTACTTTTGCCTCAGTCAATATATTCTCCATTTTTTTATTTCCATACACAGCTTCCTTTAGAATCATTTGTTCATCAACTTTTTCTTTTGGTAACTCTTTAAACAAATAAATAAGAATCAATGAAATTACAACATTTATTCCCAAATAAATATGAAAATTTATATCCATAATATTAAACATTAATCTGCTCAAAAACAACATTACAAGATTAAGTAAAAAAATCCATTCATGTTGTCTTCTTAGAACATAAATTATTAAATTTATGATAAACACTCCAAGAATTCCCCAAACTTTTATAAAAATATCAGAATCTGGCGTTTTATCAACAATCACGAAAAACACTGATGTAATAATTAATGCAACTATTGTTAATATATTCCCTGCAATAAAACTTCTATCGCTTCTCTCAAGTGAAACTTTCTGCAATATTTCATCTTCTTTAGTTCTTATCCAATGTATGACCTGTTTTTCCTTAAAAAAGAAAAATAACAGAAATAACGTTGCAATAAGATAAAATACTCCCCACAATAACATATTCATAATTTTTCCTCTCCTAAATTTATAATTTTTAAATTTTTTAGTTTTATAAAAATAAAAAGCTAGCATTTTGCTAGCCTTGAAGCTACTTTCTAATTTCTTTAATTCTAGCAGCTTTTCCTGATAAGTTTCTCAAGTAGTATAATTTAGATCTTCTTACTTTACCAATTCTCTTAACTTCGATTTTTTCTACTAATGGAGAATTTAAAGGAATGATTC
The DNA here is from genome assembly GCF_938036635.1 of uncultured Leptotrichia sp. Lineage (NCBI taxonomy): Bacteria > Fusobacteriati > Fusobacteriota > Fusobacteriia > Fusobacteriales > Leptotrichiaceae > Leptotrichia > uncultured Leptotrichia sp. Next base: position 3,006 of record NZ_CALHQO010000370.1, on the reverse strand, counting down.
TTTCTACGCCGATTCCTGAAGATACTTTTCTAACTGTGAAGTTTTTAGCAACGCTTCCACCAGAAACTCTAATAACTACACCTTCAAAAACCTGTATTCTTTCTTTGTTTCCTTCTTTTACTTTGTAGTGAACTGCAACTGTATCCCCTGCTTTAAATTGAGGTACGTCAGCTTTCAAGTAATTTTTTTCTACTAATTCGATTAATTTCTCTTTCAAGAAATTCACTCCCTTCTTTCTAAGACATTCTTTCTATCTATACCAATTTTACTAATTCACAAACTTTTTTTGTTTATAAATTTTATTACAAAACTGGTAGCAACAATAAAAGCGGAATATCCTTTTATTCAATAACTTATTAAGTTTATCACATTTTCCATTAATTTTCAATACAATTACAAAATTTTTTTCAATTTTTTCAAAATCATTGCTGAAATTTCTTGTGGTGTATAGCTTTTTCCGTTAATATCAACTTTATAGTCGCTTCCCATGTGAGTTTTAATTGAAATTACAGTTGAATCAGGATTTGTAATAGCCTGTCTTTTTGCAATTTCTCCTACAATAATTTCTCCATTATCTTTAATGTTTACTACTGACGGAGTAGTTCTTCCTCCATCACTATTTGGTATTATAGCAAAGTTTCCACCTTCCATAACTGCCACGCAGCTGTTTGTTGTCCCTAAATCTATTCCTATTATTTTACTCATATCTATCATTCTCCTTTATTATCAATTTTTTATAAATTTAATTTATTTGTTTATTTTTTTCAATTTTTATTGTTTCTTATTTACAGTAACCATCGCAGGTCTTACAACTTTTCCTTTCATTTTGTACCCTTTTTGGAAAACTTGCACAACCACGTTGTCATCTAGTTCCTCTTTATTTTCAGTAATCATTGCTTTATGTTCGTAAGGATCGTACTCTTTTCCAGCTGCTTCAATTTCTTCTACGCCTTCTTCTGTCAATAAATTTTTTAGATTATTCAAAATCATATTAACTCCTTCGATTAATGAATCAAAGTTTTGACTTTCCTTCGATGCGTCAACCGCTCTTTCCAGATTATCTATATTGTCAAGCAATTTTACGATAATTCCTTCAGAAGCGTATTTTCTCATTTCAGCAACTTCGTTTTCTTTTCTTTTGGTAAAGTTTTGAAATTCAGCCAATTTTCTTGTATATGAATTTTTCCATTCTTCAAGTTCAGCTTCTAATTTCTTTACTTTATCATCACAATTATCAGAAGTTTCTTCTGCACTTTTTTCAGCTTCTTGATTTTCTACATTTTTATTTTGCTCTTCAACCGCTTCATTCTGTACAGCTTCACCTTCCAAATTTTCCTTTTCCAAATCTTTTTCCGCCATTTAAAAAACCCACTCTCCTTCTTATTATTTATTTTTTTGATTTAATAACTGATTTACTTCTTCTGCTACATATTCAACGAGTCCAACCGTTTTTGAATATTCCATTCGTTTCGGTCCAATCACACCGATAATACCCTTCGCATTATTAAGCGTATAAACCGAGAATACAAATGAGAAATCTTCAAGTCCTGCAATATTCAAATCTTCTCCGAAAATTACATTAACTTCTCTATCCTTAAATTCCTCCATCTGTAAAAACTGTGCAAACACGTTCCGTAAATCATTCGGATTATTAAACAATTTTACACGGTTTATAAGGTTCATTACATCAGATGCGTTGTTTTCAATGAGATTCGTTCCACCTTCAAAAAATAATTTTCCTTCTTCAGAAATTATATTATCCTGAAAATCGCTTTGCATAAATAAATTTGTATTTGTGAAAAAATCTTTTAAGTCAGATAATGTAAAATACTCACTATTTGCGATTTTTTCATTTAAAAAATTATTTATTGTTTCTACTTCATTTTCAGTTACAGGATTTTCCAGAAAGATATTTAGATTTTTTGTAAGGGAAGAATTCATTATAACTACGGCAAGTACAGTCGTTTCATTAATATGTACCAATTTTACCTTTTTTACACCTTCCTGCGTAAACGCCGGCTCTAATACAACCCCGGCATATTGACTAATTTTTGACAATAATCTAGATGTTTCCTCAAATATTGTATCAATTTGATTCATCCTCTTATTGTACGCCTGCATGACCTTCGCCTTTTCCTCCTGAGAAATATCTCTAATTTTCAAAAGCTCATCGACATACAGCTTATATCCTTCACTTGTCGGAATACGTCCAGAAGATGTATGTGTTTTTACAATTAGGCCCTTATCTTCCAAATCTGCCATTGTATTTCGAATAGTGGCCGAAGACACTCCAATATTGTACTTTTTCTCAAGTGTCCGTGATCCCACACTCTCACCAAATTCTAGATAGTGCTTGATAATAGCCTTTAAAATCAATTGCTCCCTATCATTCATCTCGGCACCTTCCTTTTTATTGTTAGCACTCTCTAGGTTAGGTTGCTAACTATAGATATATAATATTACATTTTTTTAAATTTGTCAACACTTTTTTTAAAAATTTTTTCATTTTTTCAGAAAATTTTTATAATATTCTATTTTTAAGCCATGTATATACACAATTAATAATAGTTGTAATTCTCATTTAAAACAACTATAATATACACATATTAAAAGAAGGCAGGATACTACTCTGCTTCTTATTAAAAATAAAGGATTATAAAATATGATTGATTTCACAAAAAACGACGACTTAAATAAAATTATCAGTGACAATGACATAGCGATTATTCAATACGGATCTGCTACATGTATGCCATGTCACTCAATAAAAAACAGAATTACTACATGGCAAGAAGATCACAAAGACATCGTAGCATACTACATTTCATTAGAAGAAAATATGGAAATTGCCGCTCAACGAGGCATTCTTTCAGCGCCAACTGTAGAAGTATATATTGAAGGAAGATTATCTATTCAAAAAAGCGGCTACTTCAGTCTAGATGAAATTCTAGAAAAAGTAAGTACTGTAAGTGAACAGATGAAATAAAAAATATGGGAGTGACTCAA
>NZ_CALHQO010000369.1:0-3578 GCF_938036635.1 uncultured Leptotrichia sp. | reverse complement strand
TCTTACCTGCTAATTTTTATTATAGTTCTTCTTCCAATATTCATTGAAATTTACAAAATTTTAAAATTAATTGAAAAATATATAAAACTTCACCCAGAAAAGATTTCCTTCAAAAAAAATATAAAAAAGTCTTATTCTAGAATTATGATATACAATCCCAGAAAAACAAATAAATGTATTCATATTCCAAAAAAAACTAATAAAAAAAATCAATAAACTTTTATAAAATTATCATAATTTTAAAATGACTTTACTATAACAATTTTTATTTGGAAAAAATCAAAAAAGATTGTATAATTTAATTGGTGATGATAAATAAAAAAACTGTAAATTACAGTAAATTAATTAGGAGGAAATATGAAAACATATCTAGTGACAGGTGCTGCAGGCTTTATAGGTGCCAATTATTTAAAGTATATTTTAAATAAATATAAAAATGATGAAATTAAGGTAATTGTCGTAGACATGCTAACTTATGCTGGGAATTTAGGTACAATTGCTGAAGAAATTAAAGATGAAAGAGTAAAATTTGAAAAAGTTGATATTCGTGATCAAAAGGAAATTGCGAGAATTTTTTCTGAAAATGAAATTGATTTTGTTGTAAACTTTGCAGCCGAATCACACGTTGACCGTTCTATTGAAAATCCACAAATATTTTTAGAAACAAACATTCTTGGTACTCAAAATCTTCTGGAAAATGCTAAAAAAGCATGGACGGTTTCAAAAGATGAAAATGGATATCCAGTTTACAGAGAAGGCGTAAAATATTTACAAGTTTCTACAGATGAAGTTTACGGAAGTCTTTCAAAAGATTATGACACAGCGATTGACTTGGTAATTGACGATGAAGAAGTGAAAAAAGTTGTAAAAAATAGAACAAATTTAAAAACTTACGGAAAAAATTTCTTCACAGAAAAAACTTCACTTGACCCAAGAAGCCCATATTCAGCTTCCAAAGCGAGTGCCGACCACATCGTAATTGCCTACGGTGAAACTTACAAAATGCCAATAAATATTACAAGATGTTCAAACAACTATGGACCTTACCATTTTCCAGAAAAATTAATTCCACTTATGATTAAAAATGTACTGGAAGGTAAAAAGCTGCCAGTTTACGGAAAAGGTGACAATGTAAGGGATTGGCTTTACGTAGAAGATCATTGTAAAGGAATCGACTTAGTTTTAAGAAATGCTGATATTTACGAAATTTACAATATTGGTGGTTTTAACGAAGAACAAAATATTAATATTGTAAAATTGGTTATCGACATTTTAAAAGAAGAAATTGAAAATAATGACGAATATAAAAAAGTTCTAAAAACTGACCTGCAAAATATAAATTATGATTTAATTACTTATGTTCAAGATAGACTTGGACACGATATGAGATATGCCATTGACCCTTCGAAAATTGCAAGGGATTTAGGATGGTATCCAGAAACAGATTTTGAAACAGGTATCAGAAAAACTGTAAAATGGTACTTGGAACATCAGGACTGGGTAAACGAAGTAGTATCAGGAGATTATCAAAAATATTACGAAGAAATGTACAGAAATAAATAATCAAATTTATACAAAAAAGGAGCAAATTAATGAATAATTTTACAATAAAAGAAACCCCAATAAAAGATTTAGTAATAATCGAACCAAAAGTTTTTGGAGATGAAAGAGGATTTTTTATGGAAACTTACAACCAAAAATCCTTTGAGGAATTAGGACTTACAATGAACTTCGTCCAAGATAATCACTCAAAATCTAAAAAAGGCGTTTTACGTGGACTTCACTTCCAGACAAAACACACTCAAGGAAAATTAGTACGAGTAATAAAAGGAAGCGTCTACGATGTGGCAGTTGATTTAAGAAAAGGAAGCAAAACTTTTGGAAAATGGTACGCAGTAAAGCTATCTGCCGAAAATAAATTGATGTTCTATGTTCCAGAAGGCTTTGCACACGGCTTTCTAACACTTGAAGATGAAACAGAGTTTGTTTACAGATGTACCGACTTATACGCCCCAGAATACGACAGCGGGCTTTTATGGAGCGACAAAACTTTAAATATTGACTGGAAATTTGAAGAATTTGGAATAAATCCCGATGAACTGACAATTTCTGAAAAAGATAAAGTTCAGCAGAAATTTGATGAAAACAAAAATTATTTTGAATAATAAAAAAAATAATCTAAAATTAGCTATTTCTTATTGAGATAGCTTTTTTCTTTTACAAAAAAAGACAGAAAAACTTCTTTTCAAAAGCCTTCCTGCCTAAATCACTTCTATTTACTCTACTTAATAATACACTCGTTGTTTTCTTATACAACTATATCCCCAAGGAGTTGGATCACAATATTTAGCTCTCTCCGCCTTAACTTCTTTCCAAAGTGCTATATCACGTGCACTGCACCCAACAACACTTAATCCAAATAAAACCACTACCAAAATCCTAACTAATTTTTTCATGTCAGTCACTCTCCTACAACATTTTTTATTGATTTTTATTTTTTCTGATAAACCCTTACATAATCAACTTTCATTTCTGTCGGAAAATCCACATCCCCATCTTCTCCGGTAATTTTACTTAACGCAACATTTATTATTATAAAGTAAGGCTGATTAAATGGATTTTGTAATCCTTTCCTATCAAGTTCCTTATAAGAAAATTTTTTATACACTTTGTTATTAAATAACCATTTTATTTCCTTATCATCCCATTCTACTGCATAAGTATTGAAGTTAGTCAATTTTTCCCTAGGCCATTTACTCAGCTTATAATCATCCCCATCAAACGTTTCATAAGTATTGTCGCTTTTAAGAACGTGAAGTGTCCCTGTCGCACGACGCATATCATCTCCATAAGTTTCCACTATGTCAATTTCCCCATTTGCATTTCCATCCGCCTGAGAATATCCTGCAGGCCACATCCAGAATGCAGGCCATGTTCCCACTCCTTCTGGCATAGCCGCTCTCATTTCAATTTTGCCGTATTTTACATTATATGTGTTTCTCGTATGGACTGCTCCTGAACTGTAAAGGATTTTTCTTTCCGTTCCATTTATATTAACTTTTTTGTCTGTCTCCTTTTTCAATTTTATAACCATATTTCCATTTTCAATTTTTACATTGTCTTTCAGATAGTAGTGCTTTGCATCAAATCCATATTGATTGACTAGATTTCCATTTTCATCCAGATAATTTCCAGGATTCCACGGATTGCCATAATCCCAGTAAGACCATTTCTGAGTATCCAGCTGGTTTCCGTTAAATTCATCATGCCACACTAATTTCCATTCTTTCCCCTTAATTTTTGAAATAAATGAATTTATTTTATTTTTTTTTGATTTTTTACCTCTTTCCTCTCTTACAATCTCACTGTTCCCAACCTTTTCACTAATATCCTGCACTTCCTTTTCGCTGACTTCCATTTTCTTTTCAGTTTCTACCCTCACATTTTTCTCTCCTGCCGCAAACGAAATATTTCCCATCATTATAAGCACAGCCACACTTAAAAGCACTTTTCTCATAGTTTTATTCTCCTTTTTAAATTATACTCAAATCCCCTTAAAACAATTTTTATAAAAAATC
>NZ_CALHQO010000368.1:0-2346 GCF_938036635.1 uncultured Leptotrichia sp. | reverse complement strand
TATATAAAGTTGAAACCATTTCATTTCCTCTATCTACTGCTAAGAAGTATTGGGTCAAGTCATTTGTTCCGATTGAGAAAAAGTCAACTTCTTTTGCAAATTTATAAGCAACAATAGCTGTTGAAGGAGTTTCAACCATTATTCCTACTTTTATATTTCTATCATAAATTTTTCCAATTTCATCAAGTTCTCTTTTACATTCTTCCAAAATAGCATTTGCTTTTCTGATTTCATTAACTGAACTTATCATTGGATACATAATTTTAATTTGTCCATATTGAGAAGCTCTCAAAATAGCTCTTAATTGAGTTTTGAACATATCTTTATTTTCTAACGAAATTCTGATTGCTCTATATCCTAAAAACGGATTTAATTCTTTTGGCAAGTCTAAATAAGGTAATTCTTTATCTCCACCAATATCCATTGTTCTTATTGTTACAGGTTTTCCTTGCATTTTTTCAGCAACTACTCTATATGCACGATATTGTTCTTCTTCTGTTGGGAAATGATCAGAGTTCATAAATAAGAATTCTGTTCTATACAATCCAATTCCTGTAGCTCCTGATTCAATTACAGCGTCAACATCATTAGGGCTACCAATATTCCCCCAAATATCAACTTTTCTACCATCAAGAGTTACTGCATCTTCATGAATTAATTTTTTCAATTCCTCTTTTTCTTTTCTCAATTCTTCTTGTTTTTTGATATAGTCCTTTACTAAATCTTCTGTTGGATTCAAGTATAATTCACCTGTTTCTCCATCCATAACAACAACTTCTCCATCTTTAACTTCACTAAGAATCCCTTTTACTCCAACTACTGCTGGTAATTCAAGTGATCTTGCCATAATCGCAGAGTGAGCTGTTTTCCCTCCAATTTCTGTAATAAATCCTATGCAGTTTTCTAAATCTAATTGAGCTGTGTCAGATGGTGTCAAATCCTCTGTTACAACTATTGTTCCTGGCTCTAAATTACTTAGGTCATGTATTTTCATTCCCAACAAGTTTTTAAGCCATCTTTTACCAATATCTTGTAAATCAGCAGCTCTTTCTCTTAAATACGGATCATCCAATTTTGAAATCATATCACAATATTCATTAATTCCATCATGCAGCGCTTTTGCAGCAGGAAGACCTTCCCCTTTAATCTTATCCTCAACTTCCATAATTAAATCTTCATCTTCAAGAAGCATAATATGACCATCGAAAATTGCTGCTTTATCTTCTCCCATTTTTTCCTTTACTTTTTCTCTAATTGCGATTAATTGTATTTTAGATTGTTTCAATCCATCTCTCAATTTCGCTAATTCAGCCTCAATTGTTGAATTCTCAGCTTTAGTTTCTGGGATAACAATTTCCTCTGCGATAAAAAGTAATACTTTACCTATAGATACTCCTTCTGAAGCACCAATTCCTGTCATTCGTTTCATTTTTTTCTCCTCTATATATAATTTTTTTTATTACAAACAAATTTAAAGTGGCTTCTCATATATTTTTTTATATTTGAAATATTTCATAACTAATAATATTTACTTCGATTAGCCTTTATATGATCCCTCAATATCTTAACAATTTCACCTTTTCCAAATTTTGTTGCCATATCCATCGGAGTTCCTCCATGTTTATCAGTAATTGTAGGATTTGCACCGTATTGCAACAGCATTTTTACAATTTTTGCATTTGCTTTCAATGTCGCATCCTCAAGCGGAGTCCATCCATCAATAGTACTTCCAATATTTACAAGTCTTGAATCTTTTTTTAACAAAGTTTCCACAGCCTCTTCATTTTCATAGTATGCAGCTGTTCCAAGAGTTGTTCTGTTAAAAATTGGATGTGTTTCATAAAGATTCGCACCATTTTCTATCAGAAGTTTTAAAATTTCCTGATTCTTTGCTTCAATAGCGACAATAATTGGAGTATACCCATCCTGACTCTTTGCATTGACATCAATCAGTTTTCCTCCACCTTCAAATAATAATGATTCATCTATATTAACTCCATATACTCCCACAGGCCTATTTACAATCTCATCTGCTACTCTTTTACGATTTGCAATATTTCTTTCTGTTGCAAGAAAAAACTGTACATATTTATTATTATGCCCACGTATAGCATCAAGAACTGATTTTAGATGTCTTTCTTTTTCATCTGCCTCCCTTTTTTTTGTCACAAGATTTTCTCCAGTATTGTATTTAAAATTTAAAGGAAACATTATGTGACTGAAAGTTACCAAAATCATAATAAAAATCATTTTATTTTTTTTAAATAAAAAAAACTTTTTCACTTTTATACCTCACTAATAATATTATACCATATCATTTAAAAAGTGCAAACACTTTTTCCTGCT
>NZ_CALHQO010000367.1:0-1096 GCF_938036635.1 uncultured Leptotrichia sp. | reverse complement strand
AGCAGAATTAAGATATTCTCTTCTAGTATTTAACTGTATTGTCTTTTCTATTCTTTTCCAAAGTTCAAGATTAATATTCGTTCCTTCAAGTTGTCCTATACCCTTTAAATGTTTAAAATAATAATTTTCTACTATTTCAAGATTTTTTGCATTATATGTTAATCTAGGTATCCAACTCATCATTCCCTCTACTTCAGTTCTTGTTATTTCTACAGCCATAACACTCTTCTCCTTTTTATTTTAAATTTATATTTTCTTCATTAAATACCGTTTGTTTTAACATCAATTCAAAGTATCCTTCTCCCGTTATCGTACTAAAACTTTGATTAAAATAATCCACATACATTTTAGGAAAATACAATTCAAACGTCTTTCCTCCCCCTAAATCTGTCTGCACCATTACATCCCTCGTTGATTTTTCATCTCCGTAAGTCATCGCCCACATTGATAGTTCTTTCACATTTTCTTTATTTTGATCATATAAATTACTTTCTCCAAAATTTCCAAGTCCTCCAAACATTCCTTTCAGGCTGTTTCCTATTCCATTTGTAAACGAATTTGTCATTGGCAGTGTTGAGCTTACTCCTAATACTTGAGAAACAAGTTTGCTTTTACTGCTTTCTTTTGCTTTTTTAGCGACTGGTTCAGTAATTCCGCTTGATGATAAAAGATTGCTGCTTAATGAGGCTTCTGGGAGTTCTTCTCTTGCTTCACTATCTTTGTCAAATAAGTGTTTTACACTTTTATACTGGTTAAATAATGTTCCCATACCAAGTGTTCCCATTATTCCGCTAACTATCCCTTCGCCTTCATCTTCGGGACTATTATTTTCTGAAGCTGTGGGAAGTAGTCTTCCTACAATTCTTAATGTTACTTGGCTTTGAGAAGCACTCATCGTTTCACCATATATTGGGTTTGTACTGTAAGATACTTCCAATATTTCATCACTTGAAAGAATTACTCCGCCTTGCTGTGTCAGTCCTCCCATTGCATTTGAAATTGGATTTTTATTTTCTCCATTTGAGACAAAGTTCATTGCTACACTTGGAACTGAAACGTTACCTAAGCCTCCGAACGGATTATTTGATGTATTGTT
>NZ_CALHQO010000366.1:0-1093 GCF_938036635.1 uncultured Leptotrichia sp. | reverse complement strand
ATTTCTGCAAACAAAGCTATGTCTTCTTTATATCTGTGATAAAAATCAATCCCTTTTAATTTCAAATTGTCTTCTGTTGGCTCTTTTGTAATTAACACTTCTCCACCAACATTTGCGCCGCCTCTCGGCGTTACATCTTGCACTGACAATCCTTTTCCACCTTCATTATATGCTCCTTCAAGCTGATTTGCAGCAGTAGCTCCTCCCCATAAAAATCCTTCTGGAAATCTTTTATTTTTCATTTCCAATCTCCTCTCTTCCATATATTTATATCTATTAAAATTTTAATTCAATATTGCAATCAATTTTTCTCCAAAATCAACATTTTCTTTATTCATTTCAAGTACATCCAAATATTCATCAGTATTAGTCACAATCACAGGTGTTGTCAACACATATCCAGCCTTTTTAATTTCATCAATATCAAATTCAAGCATTAAATCACCTTTTTTTACCTTATCCCCTTCTTTAACTTTAGGATAAAAATATTTCCCATCTAATTGAACTGTATCAAGTCCAACGTGAATTAATAATTCCGCTCCTGAGTCAGTTTCAATCGCAATTGCATGATTTGTTGGAAATAAAGTTACTATTGTCCCATCTGTTGGTGCCACAACCTTTCCTTCTGTTGGAACAACTGCCGCTCCTTTTCCTAAAGCACCTGAAGCAAATGCCTCATCTTCTGTTTCACTTAATTTTTTTATAGTCCCTTTTAATGGGCTGTAGACAACTTCTTTTTCTAACATTTTATTTTCTGTGTTTTCAGTCTTTTTGTCTACTTGTTTTTCATCAGTATTTCCTGTTACATTTTCATCTTCATAAAGTTTTGGAATTTTAACAAACATTGTTAGTATAATTCCAGAAATAAGTGAAATTAGGCAAACTGCAGAATATATATAGAAATCTCTCCCAATTCCTTCTTTCGGAATATATGAAGAAAGGCTAAATAATCCAAGAACACCTATTGTATAAGTTTTCATTTTAAAGAAGCCACCGATAGCTCCTCCGATTGCTGCTGAAATACAGGCTATGATAAATGGTATTTTCATTGGAAGTGTTACACCATAAATTCCAGGTTCAGTCACTCCAAATA
>NZ_CALHQO010000365.1:0-3525 GCF_938036635.1 uncultured Leptotrichia sp. | reverse complement strand
GAATCCTGAAACCGTCTTCTTCCTCTGCCGTATCATAAATCCGTTTCCAACGTAATTCTCCCATAAAAATCTATATTATCATTTTCCCCATTGTAATGAATGGGCAGACAAAATTACAAAAATATTTTTAAATTATCAAGCAATTATTATACTTTAAACCTCTACATCCAGCAATTACACTTAATTAATCTCAAATCTTATATTTTTTCAAAATTACTTAAAATCAATTAACTATAAAATCTCTATTCTTTTGTAAATCCTTCAAATCTTCAACACTACTACTTTTTTAAACTACTAAATTACCTTTTAAAATTTTTATTTTTCAATAAATTTAATCTCCTACTATCCTGCTATCCTACTAATTATTTCATATATCATAACAAATATTAAATATATTGTCAACCATTAAAATTATATTAACAGAAAAATCAAGTTAAATAAAAAACAGAGAATAAGTTATCCCTGTTTTCAATATTTTCAAAATTATAAGTTGTATTTTTTCTTAAATTTATCAACTCTTCCAGTTTCATCAACAAATTTAGATTTTCCAGTATAGAATGGGTGAGAAGTTGAACTTGTTGCAACTTTTATTACTGGATATTCTTGCCCTTCAAAAGTTGTAGTTTCTTTAGAAGTTTTAGTTGATTTTCCTAAGAATTTTTCTCCGTTACTTGTATCTTCAAATACTACAAATCCGTAAGATGGATGTAAATCTTTTTTCATAATTGCCTATGCTCCTTTCTATTTATAACTATGATTATTTTCAATATTTCATATAATAATACCATATTTTTCTTTATTTTTCAAGTCTTCATATAGTAAAATTTAGATGAAATATATAAGATTCTATTTTTTTGTATTTTGAAAATATTTAAATACATTTCTTCAAAATTTTCTTTGCAATATCAAACTCTATATTTTCATCAGAATAATATACATCTTCTCCAAAAGCATTTTTAAATACAGTCTGTATCACAAAAGCCAATTCGTCAGTTTTAATATCTTTATTTATAAGCATTTTATTCCTAATTTGCTTAATTTCAAAATCGTATTCATCCTGTGGAGCAAAAGACAATAACTTGATTGGATCCCAAAAATCAATAATCTCTTTTATATTATTTTCAAGTTTTTTTATTTTATATATTTCCTCTTTTTTATTATACTTTTTGAATTTCACAATTAATCAACTCTCTTGTATTTTTCCCAAAATAACTCATCTATTTTAGTCTTTATCTCCATTATTTTACTAATTTCTGCCAAAACTTCCTTATTTTCTGGCAATATATCTTCATAAGGCAAACTTATCATTATATCATCCATTACTTTCTTACTCCCAAATTTTTCAAAAAATATATCAATCTCTCCATTATCAAATAAATATCTCCCTGTATACTTATCTTCCTCATATTCAAATTTAACATTTTTATTGTTTCTCTTAAGATATTTTCTTATTTTAGGAAGAACTGTCTTTATTTCATCTCCTACTTTTATACTTTCTCTATTGTTTAAATACAACTTTTCCATACAAAAAGTTAAAAATTGAGTTTCTGGTTTTGTAAGATTTTCAACAAAGTAACTTAATGAATAGTATATTTTCAAACCTTTGTATATTAAATCTATTGATATCGTTATTTTATCATCACTCAATTTCATTTCTATTTCTTCAGGAACAGAAAAAATCTTCATTATCTCCTTTAAAGATATTTTTTCTATCCCATTAATTCCATAAGTATTATTTAAAATATACTTTTGTTTTCCCATTTAATTTCCCTCCCTTTAGCTATTTTCAAAAATCTAAAAATCCGATAGATACTGTATCTTTTATACTTGAATTTTTTATTTTGCTTCACTCACTAACAAGCAGTCTTGACCCTTTGTGACTATAAATACTGCTGTTACTCGATTTTTATCACTTTTACAATCACCTAAATATTTTTTACGAATAAGAAAATTCTAAATCTTACTATTTTGACATCTCTGATAGTATTATTCCCCCAGCCACAGACACATTCAGCGAGTTTATTTCCCCTTTCAAGTGTATTTTTACAATTTTGTCGCAATGCTCCTTCACTTTTTTTCGCATTCCGTTTCCTTCACTTCCAAGTACAAGACACGTTTTTTCTGGATAATTTTCTTCATAATAATAATTCTGTCCATCAGCTTCTGCACCGTAAACTGTATATCCATATTTTTTTAATTTATCAATCGTATCAGAAATATTTGTGACTTTTACAATATCCACATGCTCAATCGCTCCTGTTGATGATTTTACAACTGTTTCCGTGACTTTCACACTATTTCTATCCTGAATAATAATCCCATCCACTCCAAAGCACTCTGCACTTCTTATAATCGCCCCAAAGTTTCTTGGATCCTGAACCTGATCCAGCACAACTACTCTTGACTTTTCTTTTCTCAAAAGCTTTTCCAAAAACGCAGAAAAATCCACATAATAATCAAATTCCGAAACAAGTGCCACAACCCCTTGTGAATTTTCAGTCCGTCTATCAGTATAAAAAATCTTTATATTCCTTCTACTTGCCAAATTCAATATTTCCTTGATTGTTTCTTTCTTTATCTTCTTATAAATTTCCAGTTTCTCAATATTTTTATCTGATTTCAATACTTCAATTACTGGATTTATCCCTATTATCTTCTCCATGCTTTTCTCTCTCTTTCTATTATTAATATTAAAATAAATGATTTTTTCTAATACTGTTTTTAGGACATTTATTAGGAGGAATTGATATTTTATTTAATAAAAAAGAAAAAGTTGGAATAATTTTTTTGATTATTGGAATAAGTTATTTTGTATACAGATTTCTTTTGGTAATGATTATTAAAAGCAAGATAAAATTTGATTTTTCTGATTATGAAGTGAGAATAAAAGGTCTATTTTTTGAGAAAACTATTGCATATGATGATATAAAAACTTTGACAGTGAGAAAAAATATATTAGGATCGTATGATATTCTTTTAAACTTTGACAGCTCAATAAATATTTATAAGTATTTCTGTGATTTAATAATTGATGTTTCAATAGAAAGTAATCATAAAAAAAGTTATATTTTTTGTGATATAAAAAATAAAGATGAAATTTTGGAATATTTGTTGGAGAAAATAGGTTATCCAAAAAAAGAAATTCGTGAAAAAGTGAATGGAGAAAAATTATATGTGAAATATTCAATTTTTGAAAGATTTCATATGTTGTGCTGCTCAATATTTAGCATAGTATCAATTTTTTCGGTTGGAGTTGCTTGGGGGTATTTAGAATTAATGATTGAATTATTTGTAATAATAATATTATTACTAGTGATGACTATGATAAAATTTTTTAGAAAAGATTATATTATGAAAAGATATAGTAATTACAGTATATCAATATTTGAAAAGAAAAAAGAAATTTATATTGTAGACAGTTTTTTGGAAACAGATGAAAAAGTAGTGATTAATTATAGAAATTATTTTTATAAAGTAAACAATCGTTATTGTTTTCAAAATAGTATTATGCCTAGAGATTATAAA
>NZ_CALHQO010000364.1:0-1489 GCF_938036635.1 uncultured Leptotrichia sp. | reverse complement strand
ATAATTTAACAGATGAAATATTTAAAAAAATTGGAGAATAAATGATAAATATATAATTGTTAAAAAAGAAAGAGAGTGTGAAATAAATGGATTTAAAAAATTTACCGATAACTCCTTTACCGTCAGTAAAACTTGATAAGCATCAGGAGGATTTGCTCATTCATAACGAACTTTTTGCAACTCTTCTAGGTGAAACGATTTTTAGATATGCGGGTTTACATATTTATGAGGTTACTGAAAAATTGAAAGAAGCTTCCAGTAAATATTATAAAACACAAAAACAGGAGGCTAGAAAAAATTTATCGTCTTTTTGTTCGGATCTTACTGATGCGGAAATTTTGCGTGTAATAAGAGGTTTTTCGATTTTTTCGGCACTTGCGAATATTGCTGAAGATGTGTATCAGACTCATGAACAGCGATATGCAAAAATTTCCAACAAGCCGCAAATTGGATCTCTTGAAAAATCACTAAAAAATTTGAAGAAAAAGGGAATCAGTCAAGATAAAATATTGAAGGCTATGGAAAAGGTCTCAATTGTTCCAGTCTTAACGGCACATCCGACACAAGTTCAAAGAAAAAGTATTTTGGATTTGACAAAAAAATTAACTGATATTCTGGATAAATATGAAAATGTAAAATCTCATCAAATTGATGAAAATGAATGGCTTAATGACCTAAACCGTGGTATTCAAATCTGGTGGCAAACTGCAATGTTGAGAGCTAGTAAATTACGTGTAACAGATGAAATAAGCAATGCTCTAAGTTATTACAACATTACATTTTTTAATGAAATTCCAAGGCTTATGAATAAATTTCAAGAAATTTCAAAAACATTAGGAAATTCTGAAGTAAAATCTCAAGCTCTGCTTCCACTTACTATGGGAATGTGGATTGGTGGAGATAGAGACGGAAATCCTTATGTTACGGTAAATACACTGGAGCAGTCGGCACAAGAGCAGGCTATAAAATTGTTCCAGCATTATCTGGATGTGGTTCGAGAAATTTACAGAGATTTATCAATGTCTATTTCAATGACAAATGTGACTGAAGAACTGCAAAACTTGGCAGAGGCTTCAGGACAAGTTTCGCCGCATCGAACACACGAGCCATATCGTCGTGCATTGACAACAATAACAGACAGACTACTTGCAACAGCCTACAAATTATGTGATTACAACCGTGACTTATTACCGCCAAAAAGAAAAAATGGAATTGATCTTCCTTACAAGTCAGCTAATGAATTTACAAACGACTTGGTAATTGTGGCAGAATCACTTAAAAAGAATAATAGTGAATTTTTAACACAAGGAAAATTAAACAATCTAATTAGTGCTACAAAAATATTTGGATTTCACCTTGCAACAATTGACTTAAGACAAGATTCCAGCGTTCATGAAATATGTGTTGCCGAACTTCTGAAAAGTGCAAATATTCTAGGAGATTACTTGAGTCTGTCAGAAGATGCAAGATGTGAGATTTTACTGCGAGA
>NZ_CALHQO010000363.1:0-3035 GCF_938036635.1 uncultured Leptotrichia sp. | reverse complement strand
AGGAGAGAAATAAAAAATGGATAATAAAAGGTCAAATGAGATGACGCAAAGAGCAGAACTGCATAGAAAAATATGGTCTATTGCTGATAATGTACGTGGAGCAGTAGATGGCTGGGACTTCAAGCAGTATATTTTAGGAATTTTATTCTACAGATTTATTTCTGAGAACATGGTGGAATTTTTTAATAAGGCAGAACATGAAGCTGGAGATTTAGAATTTAACTATGCAGATATTTCTGATGAAGAGGCAGAAGAAGATTTTAGACCTAATACAGTAGAAGATAAAGGTTTTTTTATTTTGCCAAGCCAATTATTTCAGAATGTTGTAAAAACAGCGAGAAATAATGAAAATTTAAATACTGATTTGGCTAATATTTTTAAATCTATTGAGGCAAGTGCTGTTGGTTTTGAATCGGAAAATGATATTAAAGGATTGTTTGAAGATGTCGATACAACCAGTAACCGTCTAGGTGGAACTGTAGCAGAGAAAAATACAAGATTAACAGATATTTTAATAGGAATTTCTGAAATTAATTTTGGAAGTTTTCAGCATAATGATATAGATGCTTTTGGAGATGCATACGAATACTTGATTTCAAATTATGCCAGTAATGCTGGAAAATCTGGAGGAGAATTCTTTACACCGCAGACAGTTTCTAAACTTTTGGCAAGACTTGTGATGGAAGGAAAAGAAAATATCAATAAAGTATATGACCCGACATGTGGGTCTCGTGTCATAATAATGACAGAGGCAAATAGTTCAGTAAAATCAAAAGTTTTGAAGCTTCTACCAAAGTTAAAAACTGAAGAAACTGATAGTTTATGTGTTGCTTAGAGCTATTATCCATTAAAATAATGGTTGTAAGCAGCACATAAGCCCAAGAGAAAAGAGGTAGTGTATGCGATGGATATTATTTCCGATTAGTCTTGTCTTATCAATTCTGACAGCTTTCCTGACATTCTTACTTGGTATTGGAACAGCATTACTTTATATCGTTATGGTGTTCTGTATATTTGGGGCGATAGCTTCTTTAATTCGAGGAGAAATTGGGATAGGTATATCGGGCTTGGTCATCGGTTTCCTATTTAGTCCCTATGGGCTTCCGATGATAGGAGCGACTGTGATAGCGTTTATTGAATTGATAAATGATAAGATTAAGGCGGTGTAGACAAATTTGAAGTTGTGGAGGTAATTATAATGAGTTTTTTGGTTGTATATTATTCATATTCAGGAATAACAAGAAGATTAGCGGAAGATATTGCGTTGATTACCGATGGAGATTTGAGAGAGCTGAAACCACAAAAGCCCTATTCATTCTCATATAATACTGCTGTAAAAGAAGCGAGAGAAGAAATTGAAAAAGGATACTGTCCACCTCTTATTCAAGGAGCGGAAACTATTGAAAATGCAGAGGTAATTTTTATTGGCTCTCCCAATTGGCTCAAAACTTTTGCCCCACCCGTGCTATCGTTTTTAAGAACGGTTGATTTAAGCGGAAAGACAATCATTCCGTTTTGCACGCATGGTGGAGGTGGTTTTGGGAGAATGATTGAAGATTATAAAAAGGAATGTAAAAATTCAATTATTAAAGATGGAATAGCGTTAAAAGGAGATTACAGTTTTGATGAACTAAAAACATGGTTAGATAGCAATTTATAAATTCTAATTTTTCGAGCTGAAAAAATTAAATACTGAAGATACAAGGCGATTAAGAAATAGAAATCTTAGTCGCTTTTTCTTATGCAAAAAAATTATACAGTTTTTATTTATTAATAGGAGAAGATGGGAGAATAAATTCGCTGGAAATTCTCAATATATTGAAAATGGCTAAATTTAAGCATAAAATATAAGTTCCTGAAAATATAATAGAAGGCGATATTTATTTTAAGAGGGAAGAATACAATGAAGCTGGTATAAAAGTTAAAGAATTAGATTTTTTGGAGATTGATATTTCCCAAAATATTATCGGATGTTATTTTACTGATAACAGGCTTAATATTTATTTTGGAGTAAAAATTTTCGAAAATATAGTAATCTTAATTAATAGGAATAATTATGCAGAAGGAATTTTGATTTATGGAAAATTTGAAATTGAAGATAGTAGATTTTACTGGAAAAAGTGAGAATGTGGTAAGCGAGCGGGATATGATTTTTTCTTTTAATAACGGAGAGATAAAAATATATTTGTCTTATGAAACAGGAGAACTGAAAAAAATAGAAACAGTTAGTGAAAATGAAAAAATTGAAAAAGAAATTGGAATGGAAGCAGTATTAAAATTTAAGGGGAATTCGGTTATTTTGGATTATGAATATGGATTGTATGAGTATGTGGAAATAGAAATTGAGGATAAGCTGGAAAAATATTGGGCTGATGGAAAAACAGTTTATTTAAAGGAAGGGAAGAAAATTTTTTTAGAAGTTGAAATTTGGGAAGGATATTTGCTATTTTTTGATGATGAATATAGGATGGCAGGATTTGGTATAAAAATCGGAAAGAATAAAAATTTTGAAAAGGCGGAATTATAAATGAATAAATATATTTTACTGATGTTGCTTTGTCTGTTAATAGGATGTAGAAATCAAGGAAATGATGTGTTAATAAAAGATATTGATGATGTTTCTTTTCATCAGGAAAATAAAAAAAATCCTGAAAAAGCTCAATTAATGGCAAGAATTGCCTATGAATTGAACAGAGAAAACTATAAAGAAGCGGAAAAGTATTTTTTAAAAGTGGCAAAATATGACAAAACTGCTTATGTTTCAATTGCAGATATGTATTATGAACATATTGATGAAAATGAAGGGAAAAAGAGGTATGAGATAGCTTTTGAAAAAGGAAATAAAAAGGCAGGTACAATTTTGGGGATGATTGCTGAGGATAATAATGATTATAAAAAGGCGGAAGAATGGTACAAAAAATCATTGGATAAAGAGAATGTATTAGGATATAAATCTTTTGCTACGTTTTTATATAAAACAAATAGAAAAAATGAGGTAATGGAAATGACAAGAGAAGAACAAGTTGCATTAGTTG
>NZ_CALHQO010000362.1:0-1280 GCF_938036635.1 uncultured Leptotrichia sp. | reverse complement strand
TAAATTATAATTAACACAGTTAGCTAACTCGAAATAAATTATATTTGGAGGAAATTGAGATGATTGATTATAATAAAATATTAAAAGAAAACTCTTACGGAATTTTAGCTACACTCGATGATAATAAACCTAAAACAAGAATTTTACAATATCTGTTTTCTGAAAAAAATAAAGTATATCTTGCAACTACAAATAATAAAAACGTTTATAAACAGTTAAAAAAATGTCCTTACGTTTCTTTTCTCTCTCATTCAGAAGATTATTTATCATTTACATCCATAAATGGAAATATTCATTTTACTAATGATATTGATCTTAAAACAAGAGTTTTAAACGAATATCCAGCAATAAAGGAACTTTT
Organism: uncultured Leptotrichia sp.; assembly: GCF_938036635.1. Taxonomy (NCBI): domain Bacteria; kingdom Fusobacteriati; phylum Fusobacteriota; class Fusobacteriia; order Fusobacteriales; family Leptotrichiaceae; genus Leptotrichia; species uncultured Leptotrichia sp. The sequence goes on along the minus strand of NZ_CALHQO010000362.1, from coordinate 919 downwards.
TAAAACTCCTGACAATCCTATTTTTGAACTTTTTTATATTGATGTAGAAGAAATCAGGACTTTTGATTTAAAAACTTATACCAATGAAAATTTTAAAATAGAAAAACCATAATTAATTTGATACAATCTTAGTTATTCATATTTTGTTTTTTCTCGGTAATTTACACCCCATTTGTCCATACTTTCCAGTATCGGCTTTAAGCTATAACCTGTTTCAGTAAGAGAATATTCAACTTTTGGAGGAACTTCAGGATAAATTTTTCTTATAAGAAGATTGTCCTCCTCCATTTCTCTTAAATTGTATGTCAAAACTTTATTAGAAATTCCGTTTATAGATTTTCTCAACTCTCCAAATCTTTTTGTTCCATCGAGTAAATCTCTTATTATAAGTATTTTCCATTTATTAGAAATTAAAGAAAGTGTTATTTCAACAGAACACTTCGGTAATTCTTTTTTATTCATAATTATTATTCTCTATTCTTTTTAATTTTATTTTTCTCATCATATTCCCCTAAAACTTTTTCCACCTCATTTTCAAGAACTTCCTCATTAGGAATAATGTGTATTTTGAAGCAAAAATTTGATTAGAAAGTTAGTGTATATTCGGACTGAATACTATTCTCTTTCATAAAATGCCCTTCCTTTATCATCAGATATACTCAAAATCTCACAATAATGCGACCAGCTTAATTTGCCAGACACTGTCTGGCAAATTGGATACTTCAAATAAAATTGCCTCATATTTTGTAAATTAGATCTCGAAAAGCCCTTTCCATATTCTTTTGTCAATTTTTTTGACAATTCTTTTAAAAGTTTTTTCCCATATTCTGCTCTCTCACTATTTTCCTGTTCATCTTCTATAATAATTTTCCCAATTTTCCAATAAGTCTGCACAAGAATATTATTAATCTTTACAGAC
>NZ_CALHQO010000361.1:0-1279 GCF_938036635.1 uncultured Leptotrichia sp. | reverse complement strand
CTTGTTCGGAAATTTAATAATCCTTATCTTTTTACATGTAATATTTATTTTGTTATATTTCTAAATTTATACAGCTATTAAGCAAAACTGTTAATTTTTTTTAGTTTCTACCATTTTAGCTTGTTTTAAAATGCTTTCTGGTATTTTTATTCCTAATAACTGCATGTTTTGCTTATTAATTTCAATTTGTAAATTTTTAACTGTTTCTATTGGAATTTCACTTGGTTTTTTGCCTTTTAGTAAAATTTCTGCTGCTATTTCTCCAGAACGGTAACCGATATTGTAGTCGGTAGTTCCTTGTGAAATTAGCCCTCCTGCATTCGAGTAAACGTCATTTGTAGCTAGGATCGGAACTTTTGCATTGTTAAAAACATCAAGTATTGCTGCAAAATATGATGCTACTGTATTATCTTGAATAGCATAATATATATCAATATTCTTTGAAATAAGATTTGCTGCGGCAACCATTTCTGTACCATTTGTAACAGCTTTTTCTACTACTGTGAATCCATACTCTCCTGCCAGTTTTTTTAAATTATTTACTTCAGAAACTGAATTTTGTTCAGACGAATTATAAATGATTCCTATTTTTTTCGCTTCTGGTAATAATTCTCTCATTAATTTTAAATTTTCTGTAATTGGGGCTGCGCCACTTGTTCCTGTAACATTAGGAATTCCTACTAGTCCTGCACTTTTTGGATCTGTAACTGAACCAAATATAACTGGTGTTTCTTTTCCAATCTGATTTTTAGCTGCTTGTGCAGTTGGTGTTGTAATTGCAAATACCAAATCTTTTTTGTCTGCTGCAAATTGCTGCATAATTAGAGTCTGATTACTCATGTCATTATTTGCAATTTTATCATCATAATCAGCCTTTACTCCGGCTTTTGCTAATGCATCTTTAAAACCCTGCTTTGCTGCATTTAATGCTGGATGATCTACAATCTGTGACAATCCAATCTTATAAACCTTTTCATTAACTTTGGAATCCTTTTTTTGTTCTTGAGAATCATTACTTTTTTTATTTCCGCAAGATAAAAGCATCCCTCCTAACATACCAAATAATAGTACACCTCTCATAATTTTTTTCATCTGTTTTCCTCCTAAAATAAATAATTTTTGAATCGTATTATTATTTTACCATATTTTTTAAAAATTTCCAGCATATTTTAATAAATTTATCAATTAGAGTAATTTAAAGCAGGAAAAGAAAAAAAGTAGATACTAAAATTACAAAATTTAAGTTTAGTAAAATAATTAATATTTTTACCAAAAAGAT
>NZ_CALHQO010000360.1:0-1281 GCF_938036635.1 uncultured Leptotrichia sp. | reverse complement strand
CCCTTCCCGAAAAATAAAATTTTTTAATATAGGCAAGTCTCCTGACTAACTTCATCCTACTCGTACCCTTCCCAAAATATTGCTATTTTAGTGGTTTTCATACTTTCGTCAGTATCACAGTAGAGGTGGCTGTACCAGATTCTAACTGGTTTCCTTATTAAGTTTTACAACACCTATAAAATTATAAATTTAAAATTATTCTTTTGCTATATTAATAAACTTCTTCTAATTTATCCATAAACATTTCACGTATAAACTGATATTCTCCCATTCCCTTTAATAAAGGTGTTACTTCGTATCCTTCATTTTCAAGAACAGTTTTCCACGAATCATCCTCATCAGAAGCCATATCATTTTTGGCATGATCTCCTGCCACAATCATAAACGGCTTTAACAGTATTTTCTTAAATCCTCTTCCTTTTAACTTTTGGATAACATCTTCAATTGTCACTTTTCCTTCAACTGTTGCCACAAAAATATTATCTTTTCCAGCTTTCTCATATTCCTCTTGAAGCCGTTGATATGTAATGTCTGCGGCACTTTCAGATCCGTGACCCATAAATACAATGGCATCATTTCCTTCAAGATTGTTAAATTCTTCATTGCTCACAACTTTTTTAAAGTCTTCATCAGTTGCTAAAAGTGGTTTTGAAATTTTTCCATATTTGTTATTAAGTTTTGAATACTCAATTCCATCTAGAATATGCAAAGACATTGTGATAATCTCATCATATCCTTTATTTTTTAAGGCTTCTAGCCCTTCCTCCTGATCAAATATGTGGATTCCTTCTTTTCTTTCCACTATTCGTCTTATAACTCCTGAAGTGTAGGCTCTTTCCACATTTTCAGTTCCATACTTTGCTTCCACTTCTTTTTGAATTGAGTCAAGGCATTTTTCTCTTGTATCCTTATGCGATGTACCAAAACTTGTTACTAAGATTGCTTTTCCCATAAATACTACCTTTCCATCTGAATTTATAAAATTATTTACTTTTTACTAACTAATTTACTAATATTTATATTTGACAATCAAACTATCTTTTAACTATGCTTCTATTATAATAATTTTTTTCGTTTTTTGCAACTATTTTTTTAAATTATTTTAATATTTTTCTAGTAAGTATAATTTTTCACATTTCTTCAAAATCAAGTATTTATAGGTATATTTTATTTTTTTCTTTTAAAAAACTATCAAAAAGATGAACATATGATCAAACAAAAAAATATGGTAAATAAAATAATTAAAATTTTAAGTTCATCTTCCTTTATTATACTTTTTCT
>NZ_CALHQO010000359.1:0-4411 GCF_938036635.1 uncultured Leptotrichia sp. | reverse complement strand
TTTTTAACCAACATTATAAATTTATGTATGGATTATAATCTCTTCCATATTTTCATTATATGGAAGACCGTTCTGCTTTATTCTGTCTATATTTTTATTCTTTCTTTCAATATCATTGTTTGTTATTTCTAAATTATATTCAGTGAAGATTTTTTCTGAAAGTGGTGGAATAAAATCTGAAACTTCCCATTTTTCAGGGTTTTGAATCATCTTCCTGTTGTCAAAATGATAATGATTCAAGCTCTTCTGTATAATAAATTTATGAAATTTTCCAAGAAAATTTGTGGTTTTTTCCAATAATTTCTCTTCATCTTTCACTTATTAATCGCCTCTACAGTTACAAATAGCTTGTTATATTTAGAAAGCTCCTCTTCACTTATATTTCTAAAACTTTCTGAATTCAGTTTTTCTAAAAAGATTTCTATTCCTATTTTTTCTTTTAAGAGAAAATTTCTATCTGGATTTACGACTATTGTTATCTTTCTTCCGTCATTTAGCTCAAAATAAAATTTCCTCGTTTTTTCAGTCAATTTATTCCCGTCTTCTGTTGAAACTGTGCTAATTTCATCTGCATAAATTTCCAAAAAACTTTTTACAAGCTCTATAGAGGATTTTTTATTCAAAAAATAGACGCCTGACTGCACTTTTTTTCTTAAAAAAATTCCATAAACCCATTCTTCTTTTCCCCTTCATACGTTGTTTAACGTTTAAAATTATCAAGCTCTTTTTCAATAATTGAAATAACTGTCATATCTGCAGGTATCATACTTAGAATTTTCTGATACAGCTCCTCCCTTTTCTCTCGGCATACTTGCAAAAATAATAAACATTCATTCTTTTTCCTCAATCTCAAGCTATATCCATCATTCAAAAAGATATTAAAATTTATCGTTTTAAAAGTTCCCTGGTGAATAAAAATCCGTGTTAAAATGCACATCTTAACCTCATCAATATTGAAATATATCTGTTCTTTTTTTATTCTTTTTATAAAAGTAAATATAAATTCTCCATCCAGTTCTTCCAAATTTTCTGCATTAAATCTAATTTTTTTCATAATTACCAAAAAAACTACATAAATTAGATAAAAAATTAGTATTATTAAAGGCAACGGTAAATAAATCTTCATAATCTCCTCCCTTCTTTTTTAGTACAAAAGTTAATTTATAGATTAAAATTATTTAGCTTCTTTTGAAAAATAAGTTACTGCAAGTATTGTTTTCATATCTCTTGACACCTTTGTAATATCCTTTACATCGACCCATACTACTTCCACTTCTTCCCCATGGTCGAGTGACTGCTCTATAGGCTTAATGTCATCAGATTTTAGTCTTGCACTGAAAAAATATAATTTTTCAGTTGTGTATCCTGGCGATACATATAGTCCTTGTGGCAACTCTTCAATATCTGTCACATCTTTTTCCAAATACCCAGTTTCCTCTTTCAGCTCTCTAAATGCAGCAACTCTAGGCTTTTCATCTCCATCAATTAGTCCAGCACAAACTTCAATTTCATAATCCTTAGACCCTGGTCTGAACTGTTTCACTAAAATTACTTTTTCTTTTGTTTCGTTAAACAGCGCAAAACAAACCGCATCAGATTTATCCAAATACTCCAAAGTTATTCCTGTTGTAGGATGTATCATTTTTGAACCTTTTAAAAATCTAAAACTATTATCCATTTTTTCCTCCTAAAGCTTATTTTTTATTTATTTAAAAAATACTCTCAATCACATTCAACCCAATTTCTTTTGCAAACTCTCTTGCAATTTCCATCTCTTTATCTTCCATTCTGTTAAAATCGTGTGTATCCGAACCAATTATCGTTCTAACATTATACTGCTTCACAATTTCCCAAAATTCCTTGTATGGATACATATATCTGTCCCAGTCTGGATGTCTTTCAAATGTTTTTCTTATTCCGTTTGCATTTACTTCAAGCGGTACATCCATTTTTTCTGCCGCTTTTGAAATCATGTGCGCTGCTTTTTCACATTTTTCATCCCAAGTCCGATAATTTATTACATACAAATCTGGATGTGCAATGTAGTCAAATTTACCACTTTCTATAGCCTCAACCATATATTTCGCATAAGCTAGCACATCTTCCCCTGTCTGTATCTTCCAAGCATTATAATTTGTACTGTCTCCGTCTTTTCTAAAGGCATGCAGTCCTAAAACAAGATAATCTAATTTTTCTCTATATCTATCGTATTTTTCAATAAATTCTGGAAAATATTCAATCTCCAGTGATTTATAAATCTTGATTTTATCTCCATATTTTTCCTGTGCTTCTTCTATTTCCTTCAAATATCCGTCAAAATCTTCTTCTTTCATTCTGTTATTTTCATAATACTCAGACATTGGAGCGTGATCTGATATTCCAAGTTCAGTATAACCTTCTCTAATTGCTACTTTTACATAATCTTCCACATTTCCAATGGCATGTTCACATCGGTAATTGTGAGTATGAAAATTTGTCTTGTTCATAATTTTCCCCATTCTATCATTTTAAAATTTTTCTTTCGTATATTTTACCAATTATTTTGAAAAAAATAAAGGTTTTAAATAAATTTATTTTGTTTTTAGTAAAAATTTTTGATATAATGTAAGTAAAATATAAATATTTAAGGAGGAAATTTTTTTGATTTCAACAAGTAATTTATCTGTCCAGTTTGGTGGACGAAAACTTTTTGATGAAGTAAATATTAAATTTACAGAAGGAAACTGTTACGGTATCATTGGACCGAATGGAGCTGGAAAATCAACTTTTTTGAAAGTATTAACTGGAGAACTTGATTCTACTTCTGGAGAAGTTATTATAGAAAAAAATAAAAGGTTATCATTTTTAAAACAGGATCACTTTGCTTACGAAGATGAAGAAGTGCTAAATGTAGTAATGATGGGACATGCAAAATTATACGATATTATGATGCAAAAAAATGCCCTATACGCAAAAACTGAATTTACAGAAGAAGACGGAAACTTAGCGGCTGAACTTGAAGGAGAATTTGCAGAGCTAGACGGTTGGGAAGCTGAAACTAATGCTGAAAAATTCCTTATCGGTTTAGGAATTCCTTCTGAACTTCATCATAAACTGATGAAAGAGTTAACAGAACCTGAAAAAGTAAAGGTTCTACTTGCACAGGCTATTTTTGGAAATCCTGACATATTATTATTAGATGAGCCTACAAACGGACTTGACCTGCATGCAGTAAAATGGCTAGAAGATTTTCTGATGGACTTGGAAAATACAACTGTACTTGTAGTTTCACATGATAGACACTTTTTAAACAAGGTTTGTACTCATATTGCTGATATTGATTACGGAAAAATTAAAATGTTTGTTGGAAACTATGATTTCTGGTACGAATCAAATCAATTAATGCAAGAATTAATCAGAAACCAAAATAAGAAGATGGAGCAAAAGAAAAAGGAATTGCAAGATTTTATTGCACGTTTCTCTGCCAACGCCTCAAAATCAAAACAGGCTACAAGCCGTAAGAAACAGCTTGAAAAATTACAATTTGAAGATATGCAGGTTTCTAACAGAAAATATCCATACATTGAGTTCAAGCCTGAAAGAGAAGCTGGAAACAATATGTTAAAAGTTGAGAACTTAACCAAAACTGTTGATGGCGAAAAAGTTCTTAACAATATTTCCTTTACGATAAATACTGGGGATAAAGTTGTTATTTTATCAAAAAATGACATTGCAAAGACTACTCTTTTCCAAATTCTAGCTGGGGAACTAGAACCAGATTCAGGAACTGTTGAATGGGGAGTTACAACTTCTCAAAGTTATTTCCCAAAAGACAACTCTGAATTTTTTGAAGATATAGATTTGTCATTGATTGACTGGTTAAGACAATTTTCACCTGACCAGCACGAAGAATATGTACGTGGATTCTTAGGAAGAATGTTATTCTCAGGAGAAGAGGCGAAAAAAAAGGCCAAAGTACTTTCTGGAGGGGAAAAAGTTCGTTGCATGCTTTCAAAAATGATGCTATCCAATGCAAACGTACTATTATTAGATAACCCAACAGATCACTTAGATCTTGAATCAATTACATCGTTAAATAAATCGCTGGAAAGATTTAACGGAACAATTTTATTCACAACACACGACCACGAATTTATTCAAACAATTGCAAATAAAATAATTGAAATTACACCAAAAGGTATTTTAGAAAAAGAAATGGAATACGATGACTATTTAAATGATGAAACTGTTGAAGCAAGGCTGAATGAGATGTATAGTTAGTGCTATTTCCCGTTTAAAGAACAAAAATAAAAAATTATGAAATTAAAATTATTTTTTTACAAGATTATGCTATTATACAGCTTATGTAACTATTAAAATACCCTTTAATTAAATTTATCATTAAGTAAAGACTTTTATAATTTTAATTTAT
>NZ_CALHQO010000358.1:0-1045 GCF_938036635.1 uncultured Leptotrichia sp. | reverse complement strand
GGATATACAAAAGATGCAACAGAGTTGAACAGAATTGTAGATGTAATTAATATTATTGAAAATAATTTTTCAGTTACTACTGCTGAAAAAATAGAAGTTACAATTACCAGAAGAGCTTTTGCTCCATATACCAAAGATGCCGCGATAATAGCAGGAATAAGCGATATGATCACATCCTTCATAACGCTTCTTATATCAACTTCCGTACGGATATAAGGTGTAAATGACAGTTTTTTATTTTTTCGATTTTTAAAGAAATTTTTTATTATCGAATTTCTGTCTGTCTCTTTAGCGACTTTTTCCTTTTGGACTGTATTTACTGTTTTTGTACTATCTGCAGCTGCTTTTACTGATTTATCGGAATTTTTGCTTAAATTTATGTTTTCATTTTGATTTTTTAATTTTGCTGTCTTTTCTTGTGTTTTTTCAATTTTTTTTAAATTTTCAGTATTTTGATTGTCTTTATTTATGTTTTCTGATTTTTTTGGCTGTATAAAACCTTTTTCGAGCCTTTCTCTTTTGGCTCTCTGCTCTCTTATTTTCTCAAGCTTTGTTATTTTTCCATTGTTAGTTTTTACTTTTTCATCAATTTCATTTATTTTTTTATTTTTTAAATTGTCAGTAAGTAGGTAAAGTGCAAGGTAGTTTGGTAATTTACCTACAGATACTTTTTCATTTTCTCCACGTTTAGAAATGATTTTTCCAGTATTTAATTCCGAAACAACTAGATGAGAATTAACGTCGCTAAAATCAATTACCGCATTATTGTCTAAAAAGTTATCTTCAGCTTTTGTGAAGTTTGGAATTAAGAAAACAAGAAGTAAAATCAAAATACTAATTTTTTTTAGTTTCATTATTTCAATCCTTTATTTCAAACTTGTTTAGAATAATGTTAGCCCACTATTCAGTTCATAATGAATAAATGAGAAAATAATTCTAAACACATACATTCTAGTATATTACAAAATAAGGAAAAATTCCAATAAGAAGGAAGGAAAATTCTGGAATTTTTAAACGGAAGCATGTACTATAAAATTATGTTTAA
>NZ_CALHQO010000357.1:0-1205 GCF_938036635.1 uncultured Leptotrichia sp. | reverse complement strand
ACTAAAATTGAACTACTAAAAATTATATAAATTTAGGGTTTGAGTAAATAGTCATAGCCTTTTGAGTTTAGTTTTAAAGCAGTTTTACTATAATGTTCAAATTAAAGGTTTATTTGATTTTTAAAAGAATTTTTAGTGTAATGTGAAGAAATGGGAGAGGAAGTGATGAATGAGTTGGAAAATAATAAAATTAAGTTATATGGATTTAACAATTTAACAAAAACATTAAGTTTTAATATTTATGATATTTGCTATGCAGAAACAGAGAGAGAGCAAAAGGACTATATTGCATATATTGATGAGCAGTATAATTCAGAAAGGCTTACAAAAATACTTATTCGTGTGGCAGAAATGATTGGAGCACAAGTCTTGAACATATCAAAGCAGGACTACGAGCCACAAGGAGCCTCTGTAAATGTTTTAATTGCAGAAGAAAGAATAAGTCCAGAAAATATCGACAAGTCTTGTAATAGAGGAAAGCCATTTTTTGAGGAAATTGGAATGGATGAAAACAGTATAAAAAAAGGTGGGGCAAGTCAGGATACGGATACAGTCCACGCCCATTTGGATAAAAGCCATATAACAGTGCATACTTTCCCAGAATACCATCCAGATAATTCAATTTCCACTTTTAGAGTAGATATTGATATTGCAACTTGTGGGGAAATTTCACCATTAAATACGTTAAACTATTTGATAGACAGTTTTGATTCTGATATAATTACAATTGACTACAGAATACGTGGATTTACAAGGGATATTTCAGGAAAGAAATTTTTTACAGATCATAATATAACTTCTATTCAAGATTATATTGAGCCTGAAAAATTAAAAATATACGATGCGATTGACGTAAATGTATACCAGTCTAACATTTTCCATACAAAAATGCTAATAAAGGAAATCAGATTACAAAATTATCTATTCAATCAAGATGTTTATGAAATCGCACCTAAAAAAAGGCTGGAAATTACGGATAGACTTAGGAAGGAAATGATTGAAATTTATAGTGGAATGAATATTTATTAAAACTATTATAAAGCAAAGGGGAACAGTCGACATCCCCTTTTATTTCGCAATATTAGTTATTTTAATTTCTTTAAATCATAACATCTGAAGATTTTGGCGAAAGTGCTACGCACTAATCCCCACTTGTCTAAGCATTTTTTGAAGTGAAATTAAAATTTTGAAAATTTGGATAAAAG
>NZ_CALHQO010000356.1:0-5477 GCF_938036635.1 uncultured Leptotrichia sp. | reverse complement strand
TTTTTAGAATGATAATCTTGTTATCTTCCATGTTTTACTCCTAAGTTTTATAGATATACTCATATTTCCTTAATACTTTATCTTTTATTTTCCTTCTAAACTTTTTAGCAATCTTTCCATTTTTAAAATCTGTAAATCCAATTTTTCATCTAATGTCATGTTTTTTTCTTTATTTCTTTTAGCTTTTGCTTCTAACCTTCTTTCTTGTTCTGGAGTAAGTCTTTTAGTTTTTGGTGCTTCCTTTTGAACTTGTCTTGGTGCTTGATTTGTTTCTTTTGTTTCTTCTGCTTCTTGTTCTTGTGATTGTTTTAATTCTGTTTCTGTGTTTTCTGTATTTTCCGTTTCATTTGTTTTTACCTCTTCTTGAGTCTGTTTTACATCCTCCATCTGAGTTTTTTCAACTTTAACATCTGTATTTTCACTATACCCTAACTGACATACTGCCAAAATTCCCAATGTTAATAACAATAAATTTTTTTTCATAAATTTTCTCCTTATTTTTTTTAAATTTTGTACACTCTATTTTAATACAGTTATCTTTGAATTCTATTTATTCTATTCTAAAATTTGATTTTTTTTATTACTTTAATTTTTTATTTCTTTGAAATAGTCCTTTATAATGCTTCTGAAATTTCCTCCAAAATTAATTTTGCACTTTCTTCTGGATTTGCAGCCCTAGTTATTGGGCGCCCAACTACAAGAAAATCTACCCCCTGTTTTATTGCATCTGCTGGCGTCATAATTCGTGTCTGGTCATCATTACTTTTCCCATCAGCATTTAATGTAAATTTAGGACGTACCCCAGGACAGACTGTTACAAAATTCTCTCCTAGTTTTTCTTTTACGTCCTTTGACTCCTGGGGTGAACACACAATTCCGTGCATTCCGCTATTTCTGGCAATTGTGGCAAGATTCAAAACAATTTCCTCTAATTTTAAATCACTTTTATACATTTCAAAAATATCATTTTCACCCAAGTTTGTCAAAATTGTCACTCCAATTAAAAGGCTTTCTGATTTACTTTCCTTTACCAATTCAGCAACTTCTTTCATAGTTTTGCTTCCATTTGAACAATGAATATTAAACATAAATACATTTTTTTTAATAGCATTCGCACAAGCCATTTTCACAGTATTCGTAATATCGTGAAATTTTAAATCCAAAAATACTTTTTTCCCCTTTTCGTGCAAATAATCTATTAATTTCCCGTCTGTATTTAGATAGCTCTCAAGCCCAACTTTATACATTGAAATATTATCTCCAAGTTTCTCTACAAGTCTTTTTGCATCTTCCATATTATCATAATCTAGTGCAACAAATATTCTGTCTTTTGCTTTCTCATCAATTCTAGCCATTCTAATCTTCCTTCCTTTTAACTTCTTTTATTTCAAACATTCCCATAAAAATTAGAGTCAAAATTTCTAAAATAAATATTGGAATTGCAATAAAAACAGCTGTCTGATGTAAATTCATAATTAACATTACCATTAGAATCTGAAAGACAAAAGTAATTCCCCATGCTTTAAAATGAAGTGTTATTCTGTAGTTTTGATTATCTGATTCCACATTTATAACTTTTTTAGGAGTTTTTATTAAAAAATTATTGTATACTTGAAGCATTTGTTCTCCATAGTCTACATCAATTTCTGTTTTTTCATTAAATTTTACTTCTACAATTTTTTCATCATTTATTTTTAATTTAAACCTATCTCCTGCACCATTAGAAGATATTTTGGATTCTATAATTATTTTAGGCATCTCTTTTCCTTTCTTTAATAAACTATTTTTAAATTAACTATTGAATTTTTATTTCATCTTCCAAAATTACTTTTTCACAATAAAAACATTTATATTTCGATTTTTCTTCCAAATTATTTTCATCTAATTTTTCAGAATCTTCTTTTATATGAATAAATTTTGCCTCAATATTTTCGTGATTTGAAATACATTTTGAATTATTGCATTTCATATTTTTTATATAATTGATATTTTGGGAATTTTTATATTCTGTATCTTGATTAAAAAAATCCTTATTTTTGTCTAACACAGTCATCATCATAGCCTGCCTTACTGGAATACCATTTTTAGCCTGCTTAAAATATAGTGCATATTTTGTATCATCTAAATCTGTTTCAATCTCATCTACCCTTGGCAAGGGATGAAGAATTATCATATCTCCTTTACATTTTCCAACTATATTTTCACGATTTATAACATAAATTCCTTTTACTTTCTCGTAATCCTTAATATCTGGAAATCGTTCTTTCTGAATTCTGGTCATGTAAAAAACATCAATTTTATCAAGACAGTCCCTAAAATCTTCTAAAATCTCATATTTTATCCCATTTTTTTTCAGATCTTCCAATAAATATTCAGGCATCTGCAATGACTGTGGTGCTACAAAATACATTACTGATGTATTAAAGTGTGTAAGTGCTTTTGCAAGTGAATGAACTGTTCTTCCATATTTCAAATCTCCAACAAATGCTATTTTTAAATTTTCAAGTGTTCCTTTTTCATCAAGAATTGTATATAAATCAAGTAAAGTCTGACTAGGGTGCTGATTTGATCCATCTCCTGCATTAATCACAGGCTTTTTTGAAGTTTCTGAGGCAAGTTTTGCCGCTCCATCAAGCGGATGCCTTACAACTATTAAATCTGAATAGCTTTCTACCATTTTGATTGTATCAGTAAATGATTCTCCTTTTTGAACAGATGACTGTTCTACAGGCGGTAATGAGAGAATATTAGCTCCCAATCGCATTGCTGCTGATTCAAAAGACATTTTTGTTCGTGTACTTGGTTCAAAAAATAATGTTGCAATTATTTTTCCATATAAAAATTTTAATTTTTTCTCTTCCGAACAATCTTCAATCTTTCTTGCCAACTCTAAAATATCAAGAATTTCCTTTTTTTTCATATCATTCATAGAAATAATATTTCCCACAGCCATCTCTCCTTGCAATTGAATATTTTCAAATAATTTTCTCAAATTTATGATAGCAAATTTTATTATTATTTGCAAACTTTTCTTTTTATAAAAAAAATCGGAAGTTAATCTAATTTGTCAGATATTTTCTTCCGATTTTTTATTTATATTTTAATTTTCATCAACTTTATATTTCAAGACTCTAGTTGCATTCAATACAGCAAGCAAGGCAACACCAACGTCTGCAAATACAGCTTCCCACATTGTTGCATCCCCAAAAAGCCCTAGAATTAGAACTATTAATTTTACAGCAAATGCTAAAGTAATATTTTGCCAAACAATTGTTTTAGTTTTTTTGGCTATTTTCATAGCAGTTACGATTTTTGAAGGTTCATCGTTCATTATTACAACATCGGCAGCTTCGATGGCGGCATCACTTCCAACACCTCCCATTGCGATTCCAATATCGGCTCTGGCAAGTACAGGAGCATCATTTATTCCATCTCCTACGAATACAACCTTCCCTTTTTCACTTTTAGTCTTGTAAATTTCTTCCAGTTTTTCAACTTTTTCATTTGGAAGCAGTTCAGCAAAAACTTTATCAATACCAAGCTTTTGAGCAATATTTTTACCAATTGCATTGTTATCACCTGTAAGCATTACAATTTCTTTGATTCCGTTTGCTTTCATCCCTTTGATTGCTTTTGGAGAATCTGCTTTTATTTCATCAGAAATTAGGATATTTCCGATATATTGCCCATCAAATGCAATGTAAATTATAGTTCCTAAATTTTCTTTTTCAGTAAATTTAATATTTTCCAAGTTCATCAATTTAGAATTTCCAGCCAAAATCTGATGATTATTTATGCTAGCTTTTATTCCAAATCCTGAAATTTCTTCAAAATCTTTTATAACGCTTCCATCAATTTTTGCAGTAGAATTTTCATATTCAGTAACTATTGACTGTGCAATAGGATGGTTTGAAAATTTTTCAATATGTGCAGCATATTTTAACAATAAAGATTGTGTCAAATCAGTTTTATTATTTTCAAAATCATTTATTTTCACATTATTTTCAACGTTTATTTCAGTAACTTTGAAGACACCTTTTGTCAAAGTTCCAGTCTTGTCCATAACAACACTTTCCACATCATTCAGTGCTTCCAGATAATTTGCACCTTTTACCAGAATCCCGTGTTTTGAAGCACCACCAATTCCACCAAAAAACCCTAATGGAATAGAGATAATCAAAGCACATGGACAAGATACAACAAGGAAAATTAAAGCACGATAAATCCAGTCTGTAAATGTTGCGCCTGAAATTAACAATGGAGGGAAAATTGCCATAATTAAAGCTGTTATTACAACTGCTGGAGTATAATATTTTGCAAATTTTGTAATAAAGTTTTCTGTTTTTGACTTTTTACTGCTGGCATTTTCCACCAAGTCAAGTATTTTGGAAACAGTTGATTCTGAAAACACTTTTGCAACTTCAATTTCCACAAGCCCTGTTTTATTTATAAATCCACTTAGGACATTGTCTCCTGTTTTTGCTTCACGTGGCAACGATTCTCCTGTTAGTGCAGAAGTGTCAAAAGTTGAATTTCCATTTATAATTTTTCCATCTAAAGGTACTTTTTCTCCTGGTTTTACTACAATAATGTCAGCAACTTTTATTTCTTCAGGATTTACTGTTTTTATTCCATTATCAGTTTTAAGATTTGCATAATCAGGACGAATATCCATCAATGCTATAATAGATTTTCTTGAATTATTAACTGCAATGCCTTGAAACAGTTCCCCAAGCTGATAGAATAGCATAACAGCCACACCTTCAGGATATTCCCCAATAGCAAATGCACCAACTGTAGCAATCGCCATCAAAAAGTTTTCGTCAAATACTTGCCCCTTTAAAATATTTTTTACAGCAGACAGCAGCACATCACCACCGATTATGAAATAACTTATTAGAAATACAGCTAATTTTGGAATAAATAAAGTTTTTGGAATAAAAATTCCTAAAACAAATAAAATTCCACCAATTAATAATTTTTTCTTTATTTTATCAGTATCCTCTTCTCCATGAGCGTGAGAGTGGCTATGGTCATGGGAGTGAGCGTGTGCATGAGAATGCGAGTGACTATGGCTGTGAGCATGAAGCTTTTTAGTAGAAATCTTTACTCCGTCCTTAATTTTACTTACTTCATCTTGAATAAATTTTGCCAGTTCATCTTGTGAAAAATTCTCAGATTCTATAATAACTCGTTTCCCAAGGAAATCGACAGTAGCTGCCTTAATCCTTTGCAATGTATTTAATTTACGTTCAATCTTAGCAGCACAATTTGGGCAGTCTACCCCATCAATAAACAATGTGCATTCATTAGTTTTCATGAACTTAACCTCCATTTTTTATTTATCAAATTTATTATTTATTTTATTTAAACGTATGAACATTTATTCATATGTTTATTTTACTATATTTAATATTTATTGTCAACAATTTTTTTTGATTAATCTCAAAGTTAATTTATTATAATTTAAACCATTA
>NZ_CALHQO010000355.1:0-6831 GCF_938036635.1 uncultured Leptotrichia sp. | reverse complement strand
TGTGTTGTAAGAGAAGAAGATGGTGTTTTTTATGCAAATTTTGTAAATTTTGAAGGATGTTTTACTGATGGAGAGACGCTTGAGGAAGTTGTAAGAAATGCAAAAGATGTTTTATCAGGAATGCTTTTTACAATGGCAAAAAATAATATTCCGTTTCCAAAATCTGAAAATAGTGAGATAAAACTGGAAAATGGAGAATTTTTAATATATGTTGATGTCTGGATTTCTCCAATTTTAGAAAAAGCACGAAATCAGGCTGTGAAAAAGACATTGACAATTCCAAAATGGTTAAATGATGAGGCTGAAAAACAGTCATTAAACTTTTCTAATATATTACAAACGGCATTAAAAGAGGCTTTGGGAATATAAAAATTAAAAATTAAGAAAAATGTTCAGAAATAGATTAAGTAAAATTAAATTTTGAGCATTTTTTTTATTTTGAAAATTCTATTTTTTATACTGTAATATTTTCGTAAAATATGGTATGATATAGACAATGAAAATTGTAAAAATAAAAGGAGGAAATTGAAAAAAATAAAATAATGGAGATAAATAATAATGAAATGACAAATATAAATACAGTTGAGAAAATTGATATTTTGGGGATGGATTTAGAGAGTTTGCAAGAGAAATTTGTTGAGATTGGTCTTAAAAAGTTTAATGCGAGTCAAGTTTTTGACTGGCTGCATAATAAACTGGTATTTGATTTTGACGAATTTTCTAATATTTCTAAGAAAGATAGGGAAACCTTGAAGGAGAGATTTTATGTGGCAAAACTGGAGTTTAAAACACATCAAATTTCAGAAGATGGGGATACTGAGAAATTTTTGTTTGAATTGAAGGACAGAAGATTGATTGAAAGTGTGCTTATTTCTCATAAAAATCGGCATACGCTTTGTGTTTCTTCACAAATTGGATGTCTTATCGGATGTGATTTCTGTGCCACAGCTACAATGACTTATGAAAGAAATTTATCAATTTCTGAGATTTTACTACAATATTACTATGTTCAGAAATATTTACTTAAACGTGGAGAAAAATTAGGAAATGTAGTTTATATGGGGATGGGAGAACCATTTTTAAATTATGATGCGGTTCTTGGTTCGATTAATATGTTAAATTCTCCAAAAGGACAGAATTTCTCAAAAAGGAATTTTACGATTTCTACAAGCGGAATTGTAAATGGGATAAAAAGATTTACAGAAAATGAAAATCAAGTGAACTTAGCAATCTCATTACATTCAGTGAGAGATGATGTGAGAAGTGAAATTATGCCGATAAATAAAACATGGGGAGTAAAACAGTTAAAAGAATCACTTTTGGAGTATCAGAAACAAACTAAAAATCGTATTACATTTGAATATATCTTGATTGATGATTTGAACTGCGAGCCTGAAGATGCAAGGGAACTAGCTGGATTCTTAAATTCATTTTCGTGTCTAGTAAACTTGATTCCTTATAACCCTGTCGGTGGAAAGCCTTATAAAACACCATCAAAACAAAAACAAAGAGAATTTTATAAATTATTAAAAGACAAAAATGTTAATGTAACGTTGCGAGAAACTAAAGGTCAGGACATTGCAGCGGCCTGCGGACAGTTGAAGGCAAAAAAACAGATGGATTCTGCTAAAAATATTTAAATAGATATTGAAATAGTTACGAAAAGAGGTAGTAATGAAAAAGAATAATAAAGAAGAAAAAATTGCAAAACCTAGAAAAAAATTTAGTTTATTGTCATTTTTTTTCAAAGTTTTTGTGTTTTTGTTTATAATCGGAGCGGGAGCGGGAGCTTATCTTGTTTATACGGTAAGCAAGGAAACGCCAGTTGATTTGATTGATGGATATGCACCTGTATCGCCATCGGTAATTTATGATATCAATGGAAATCAAATAGATACGATAATGGTTCAAAATAGAGCTCCAATTGGAATTGGAGAAATTCCTTTGCATGTGCAGAATGCGTTTTTGGCAATTGAGGATAGAAAATTTAGGACTCATCACGGATTTGACTTTGTAAGAACGGCAAGAGCGGCTTTTTTGACAATTACAGGAAGACGGCGTGAAGGGGGAAGTACACTTACTCAACAGCTTGCAAAAAATGCTTTTTTGTCACCAGAACAGACAATGACAAGAAAGATTAAAGAAGCGATTTTAGCAATAGAAATTGAAAGAAAGTATACAAAAGATGAAATTCTGGAAAATTACTTGAATACAATCTATTTTGGGCAAGGAGCTTACGGAATAAAAAATGCAGCTATAAAATATTTTAATAAACAGCCAAAACAGCTTTCTATTGCACAAGCGGCAATTTTAGCGAGTCTTCCAAAATCTCCAACAAAATATTCAAAAATAGAACATGCGTTGGAAAGACAAAAGATTGTGCTTCATCAAATGAGAAATTTTGGATTTATAACAGAGGAAGAATATGAGAAAGCGGTTAAAGAAAAAATTACGTTTGTAAATGGGAATATTAAAAGCCGTAATGAAGAGGAACAGATTTCGACTTCAAATGTGGCACCTGAATTTACAACAGTTGTATTAAGTGAAGTAAGAAAAATATTGAAAATACCTGAAGAAGACCAAAAATTCTTATTTGACGGTTATAAAATTTATGCGACAGTTGATTTAGATTTACAAAGGGCAGCTTATTCGGCATTTAATAATAACTATAACTTGAAGAGTCGAGCGAACTTAAATGGTGCATTGCTTTCTATTGATCCAAGCAATGGGTTTGTAAAAGCAATGGTTGGAGGAAAAAATTATAAAAAAGGTAACTTTAATCGTGCATTAAGTTCATTGAGACAGCCAGGTTCATCTTATAAGCCAGTAGTTTATCTTGCGGCATTGCAAAAAAACATGGCAATGAATACCGTTATGGAAGATTCGCCAGTAAAAATTGGAAACTGGAGTCCAAAGAACTATGACGGAGTATTCAGAGATAGCATGACACTTGCTAAGGCATTGGAAATTTCCAACAATATAATACCAGTAAAATTATTGCAACGTGTTGGAATCAATTCGGCTGAAAAAGTATGGCGTGATGCGGGAGTTGTAGGAGGAGATTTTCCTAAGAACTATACGTTGGCACTTGGTTCAATTTCGACAAGACCAATAGACATGGCAATGTTTTATGCGGCGCTTGCAAACGGAGGTTATCAAGTTCAGCCTCAATATATCTACAAAATCGAGAATAAATATGGTGAAGTTGTTTATGAAGCAAAACCAAAAATGAAAAAAGTTTATGATTCAAAAGATGTTGCAATATTAACTTACATGCTTGAAAATGCTGTAAATTATGGAACTGGGCAATCTGCAAAAGTCTTTAAAAATGGACAGCTTATTCCAATGGCTGGAAAAACGGGAACAACTTCTGACTATGTTTCAGCATGGTTTACAGGTTACACACCTACTCTTGCTACAGTAGTTTATGTTGGAAATGATAACAACAAGTCAATGGGGCCTGGAATGACCGGGGGAGCTGCAGCTGCACCAATTTGGAAAACTTATATGCAGACGGTAGTTGACTTGCCGAATTACAACGTTGGAGTCTTTGAATTTATAGACGATTATATTACAAGAAAAGATTTAACAACAAGAGATATTGACTTGCAAATTGGACTTCTTGACAGAGATGGAGTAAATAAACGAACAGCATTGTTTAAGACTGGAACAGAGCCAGTTGAGTCAGAAGGTAAGTTTAGGAATGGGATTACGTTTTAAATTAAGGAGTTGAAATTTATGACAGCAACAAGTTATTCTAATTTTAAGAACAATCCTGAAAAATATTTTGAAAAAGTGATACAGAATTGTGAGACATTGATTGTAACTAGGAAAAATGACGAAAATATTGTTGTAATGAGTGAAGATGAATATAGTAATTTGATGGAAAATTTATATATTATGTCAAATAATGATTATTACAATAAATTAATTCAAGGAAAAAGAGAAGTTGAAGAGGGGAAAGCAGAAATACACGATTTAATTGAAGTAGAATAAGAGCAATAAAAAAATATGATTTCAAATACAGAGTAGTGTATAAGAGATCATATTTTTTGTTTATAAGAATTTATAAATTTGATTATGACATAAATAATAATTTAACTATGAATAACGCTCCTAAAATAACCATTACCCATGAAACGTGTCTTCTGTCTTCTTTTTTCGAGAATAAATTGTAAAACAGATTTATTAAAACATAAGATAAAATTCCTAATGTTAAACCATCACCAATACTGTAAGTTAGAGCCATTGTTGTAATTGTTATGAAAGATGGAACTCCTTCCAGAATATCGTGCAAGTCTATGTTTTTAACTGAACTTAGCATTAGATAACCGACGTAAATTAGGGCTGGAGCTGTGGCACATCCTGGTATTGAGATGAATATTGGCGAGAAAAACATTGATATTAGGAATAGGAATCCTGTTGTGATAGCAGACCATCCTGTTCTTCCTCCTGCGATAACTCCTGTTGAGCTTTCTACATAAGTTGTAACTGTAGAAACTCCAAGTGCGGCACCAGCTGTAGTTGCGATTGCGTCTGCCATTAAAGCTCGTCCTACATTTGGTACATTTCCATTTTCATCTAGCATATCAGCTTTTGAACATACTCCTACTAATGTTCCGACAGTATCAAAAAAGTCTACAAACAGAAATGTGCAAACTATGACAAATAAATTTCCAAACATTTTAAAATCAGTAAATAGCCTAAAGTCTAATTTTCCCATAACAGGCATCATTGACTCGTATTTAAAGATACCAGATGGTAAATAAATTCCTAATTCTTTTGCATGTGCAGGATTTATAAGAGCATATCCCCAGGCTAGAAGAGAACTCAATACTATTCCATAAAGAATTGATCCACGTACATTTTTTTTATCTAAAATAGCTATTAAGAATAATCCGATAAATGAAATAATAACCGCTGGAGAAAAATGTCCCATACTAACTTTGGTAGATTCATTTAAAACAACCAGCCCACTCCCTGAAAAACCGACAAATGCAATAAATACTCCAATTCCACCAGTAACAGCGTGTTTCATATTTTCTGGAATGGAATTTACTACAGCTTCACGTACTTTAAAAAGTGTTAAAAAGATAAATATAATTCCTTCACAGAAGACAGCAGTCAAAGCAGTTTGCCAGCTGATACCACCTTTTAGTACAACTGTAAATGCAAAAAATGCATTTAATCCCATACCTGAGGCAAGGGCAAAAGGCAGATTTGCAATAAGGCCCATAAGAAAACAGCCAATTGCGGCTGAAAAACAAGTTGCTGTAACTAATGCTCCTGCATCCATACCAGTTTTTGACAAAATATTTGGATTTACAGCAATTATGTACGCCATTGTAAGAAATGTTGTAATTCCTGCCATAACTTCCTTTTTCATATCAACATTTTCATTTGCTAGAAGCGGGAAAAGTCGTTTAAGTCCGCCTGTTTGTTGAACATTAGTGATGCCCATTTTGATTAATCAACTCCATTTCTATGTATTATTTATGTTGTTACAAATATTATTCATCTTCATTAGATTTATTTTTAGACTTTTCATCATCTTGCTGATCTTTGTCAAAAGTCATAAGGACTTTTTCGATTTTTTTATTTTTAACTCGCTGTGGCTTGAATACAACACCATTAATTGTAATTGGCTCAATATTTTCATTATCTTCAGGAATATATCCCAAATTTTCGATTAAAATCCCACTTAAAGTGTCATAATATTTAGATTCAAGTTCAAAGTGAAAGTTATCATTCAAGTCATTTAAGGAAACATCTCCATTAATTAAGTATTTATTTCGTGACAATTGGCGAATTGACAAGTCTTCATCATCAAATTCATCAGCAATATTTCCCATAACTTCCTCAATCAAGTCTTCAAGTGTAACAATTCCCGAAAAACCTCCATATTCATCAATAAGTATAGTAATGTGCTTTTTCTCTAGCTGCATTTCGTTAAATAGTTCATTTACATTTTTTGTTTCAGGAACGAAATACGCTTCTTGCAGCAAATCAGCAACTTTTATGTTATCAAACCCTTTTTTGTAGGCTTCCATCATCAAATCCTTGGTTAATAGCACACCAACAATATTGTCAGCTTCATTTTCATAAACAGGAATACGTGAATATTTTCCAATTTCCTTATTTTCAAAAAGTTCATGAATTGAGATATTTTTATCAATCAAAAATACTTTTGTTCTCGGAATCATTATTTCACGTGCAATTTTCTCATCAAATTCAATAATATTCTCAATCATTTCCTGTTCAGCTTCGTTAATAACACCGTGTTCCTTACCGACTTCTACAAGCGAACGCAGTTCCTCCTTAGAAACCTTTTCTTCAATATTGTCTTCTTTCATTTTCAAAATTGTAAGTACCAAATTTGTAGAAAATGTCAAAAATTTTACAAATGGAGAAAATAACCTTGAAATAAATACAACAACTCCGACTGATGATAAAGCAATCTTTTCTGAATTTCTAAGTGCAATTCTCTTTGGAATTAGTTCACCAAAAACAAGTGTAACATATGACAATAGAAAAGTTATTAAAATCATTGAAATTTGATTACTGTATGGGATATTCAAAGGTTGCAATGCACTTGACAAATATTGCGATAAACCAGTCGCTGCCGATGCTGATGCAAAAAAACTTGCCAAAGTAATCCCAACTTGAATAGTAGACAGGAATTTACTAGGTTCCTGCAGCAAATTATCAAGTAAAATTGCTTTTTTATTTCCATCTTCAATTAATATTTTTAATTTATTTTTGTTTAACGAAACAATCGCCATTTCCGCACTGGAAAAGAAAGCGTTAATTCCCGTTAAAATTATTATTATT
>NZ_CALHQO010000354.1:0-4588 GCF_938036635.1 uncultured Leptotrichia sp. | reverse complement strand
AATTTATGGGAATTTATATTTTTTTCTACGATTCCTTTGTTTCCGTTGTAATCATAATATCTCATATTATCCAATCTAGTTACACCTAATCTGATGTGTCAATTCATGCTAGATTAACTTGTTCAAGTATATTGTATCGTTTGTCAGCCTTTCCTTGTTTATCCAGATGTAGCCGTCTCCTGTAGTCAAATCCATCTGGCATCAGACGGTTGACCACTTAAATTCATCTCTTCTGTCCCATAGAACCTGACTTTAATACCTTTTTTCGTTAGTCCTCCAAATCTTGCTTCCACTTCCTTCTGAATCTGTTTAGCATTTTTTCCTTTAATGTCAATAAATCCTAGACGCTCCATTTTTTGTGCCACGCTTTAGGAAATAATATTCTTAATCAGATTGTATTCTCCAGATTCTGATTTTCTAGTTATTACATTTATGATTCCTTGCGTACTTCTAGCTAAATTTTAGTGTAGTATGCTATTTCAAATTTATTTAATTTCTCCAAGGTATAAGATCATTTATATAAATTTCAATACTAAGTTTTTTTATTTTATGTATTAATTCTCCAACTTTTATATTAATTTGTCTTATTTCTTCATTTTTTTTCTGAATATTTTCCTTCTGAAGTAACAGATACAAAATAATAATCTAACAATGGATCAAATTTTCCTAGATTTTGACTCCATTTTCGAAATTCTTCTTCTATATCCTTTTTTACATCTTCATGAAATCTACTAATTTTTCCGTATACTAAATAGTTAACTATACATAAATAATTTATTAAGGATAAACTACGTGACTCTTTAATATCTTTTCTATTGTTTAAATTTTTTCTTAGTCCTAAAAATTCTTCTATTGCTTTTTTTAATTCTAAATATTTGTTCATGTTATTTTCTCCTTCTTAAAATATTATTTAGAATATTTCATTTGGCTCTGTATAAGTAGTTGTTTCAGGAAGTTTTGTCTTGGTCGCATTGTCAAGACACTAGTTTACGTAATTTTGCTATAGGCTTTAGTTGTCCTTTTTATTTGGTTCAATATAATCTGGCTCATAAATTTCTTTATATCTCTTGACATTTCTTTGTTCAAAAAATTCTTTTGGAATTTCTTCCTTAAATAACTCTAACAAGTACTCGTATAATTTCCCTTCTGTTCCAAAATAATCTTTTCTTGATTGAATTTTTTTATTTTCAGTAATTACTGTAATTTCTTCCCAAATAAAAGGAACATAAAAATATGCTTCCCCTATACTATCATTTATTGTTTTCAAATAGTCATATCCCTTGTCATCTTTTGATTCTCTATAGTATATTTTTATCTTTAACTCATTATTTTTATCAACGAAATAAAGTTCTAGTACATAATTAGTATAATTTTTTATTCTATAAAATTTACCATATAAAAATTTTTCTCCATTTTTCAATTCTATATAATCATTAGAATAATATTTATTAAGATAATTCCTGTTGAACATTTTTTCAAATTCTTTTCTTGTCTTATCAGTATTGTCCAATGACTGAATTTGATGTGGATGTAATTTAAAATATAATTCAAATTCTTCTCTACTGTAACTCTTAGAGTTAAGTATAACATTTGTTCCACCCATAACATTCCCAAAAATAGAGTTTCCTATTTCTGTCAACTCTTTATGAAAAGGAATATTGTCATCATCTTTAGATAACATTAAATTTGAAAGAACAAAAAATAATATTAGTAACTTTTTTTTCATCTTTTTTTCTCCATTTCTTGTCTTGTTCTGTTGACTTTAGCTTCTTCTTCTGGAGATATTCCAAAATCAATGAGTATTCCATGAGATACTCTGAAATCAAGACTGTAATTATTGGTTATACAATTTATTTCGATACATTTGTGTTCTTTTCTAATGTCATTAGGCGTTGCAATATCTACTCTATGTCGCTGTACGAGTTACCTTTGCATTGCCTTTCTGACAGGGTTAGGAACTGCTTCAGCGAAGATGTTTGTATGTTTGTATATTTCTTTTACTCCTTGTTTTTGTTTATTTCTTCCATTTTTTTCCTATGTTCTCTCTCTTTTATCTTTTCTTCACGTTTGTCCATTTTTTCATTTTCTCTTCTACGAACACCATAGCAAAAATCACTTACACTATCTGATAAAGCACAATACATTTCTACACATGAATTTGTCAAAAGCATTATTGACAATAATAATACTATTATCTTTACTCTAATTAGATATTTCATTTCTCAACCACCTCAAATAAGTATTTATTTCCGGAACTGAAACATTTACTCTTTCAATATGTTCTACATTCATATTTCCCATATGATTTATACTGTTCAATCCTTTATCATGATATCTTCCATTTTCATAATTAGTTATCATGAAGAGCGGAACTCAAATTTCTTATATGGTTAGTACAAGAAATTTGAGCTTATCTCTTTTAAGTTTTATATCATCTGTACTCTATTTATCAGGACGCCAAGTATTAACTACTTTAGTCAGTTCATTTTGATCTTTAGGCAATCCTTCTTGAGAAATATGATAAATGTTTCCATTATCCTCAATATAATTCACTATTAACACTCTTCCATCTGGAATTTTTATAGTTACTTGTTTCCCTTTGTAGCCATTTATTTCTATATTTTTTTCACTTATATTTTCTAATGATATTCCAAAATTCAAATATCTTTTTTTAATTAGTAATACTGCTTTCTCAACCGTTAAATTTCCATTCACTCCGACAATATCTAGTGTTATAATATTCACAGGATCTATTGAAAGCTGAACAGCATTTACTGATGAATCTGGATCTTCAAATTCCATCCAGTCATTTGGTTTTGTAACATAGCCCACCAAATTGCTTCCATATCTGTTCTCTGTACTTTTTTCAGTATTTTCAACAGTTCCCTTTTTTTCTTCCTGCTTGTTTTCTTCTGATTTTGTTTTATTTCCACAAGATAATAAATATAATCCTAGAAATAAAATGAATAAAATTCTTTTTAAATTCATATACTGCTCTCTTTCTTAAAGTTTTCTGTTTTTTACCAAATATAATAAATTCCATAGTCTTTATTTTTTCCATATAATGCTATGATAAAATCTTTTTTATTATAGTGTTTAGTAATTTTATTTCTTATTCTTTCTGCATCTTCTCTTGTTAAATTTTCAGGTAAATTAAATATTAATATTGGAGTTATATTGTTAAATTTCATAAATTCAAGCCAATCTATTTCCCCCAAATCTCTTTCTTGGCTAAAATATTCTTTAAATTTTTTACCATACTTCTCTACTTCTTCTAAAGAATATTTTTCATTATCAGGTTTAGGATTTTTTTCTTCTATGATACATTTTCTATCTTGAACATATATAAAACTTACAGTTTTTTCAATATTTTCATGTTTATCTAAATCCCAGAATCCACATTCCCATTGATTATTTATAGCACTATACCCTATGTCTTGATATTTATCAAATATTTTTTCTATTTTTTCAAAATCATTTCCTCTTGATTTATCATAGATTAAATTATTTAATACATATGGCCTAAGTCCAAGATAGTCTATTATTGAAAAAAAGTTATAGTTATACTTTTTATTAAAAAAAGTAATCTCAGATCTTTTATCAGCATTTTCAATAGGAAAACTAAAAATTTTCATAGTCTCTTCATTCCACAAAGATAAATGCCAATTCTTACCTTCATTTACCCACTGTAGATTTTGATTTTCCCTAAAATATTTTGACCTATACTCTATAGGTTTTTTAGGTTTCAGAAGAAAAGCTCTACCTTTTGAAAAGGGCTTATAGTAGACTTCCATATTTATATCAAAATCTTCCTTGCTCAATATCAAGTTATATTCTGACTTAAAAAAATTATGTATCTGATGAAACCCTTCTTCTTTTAGGGTTTCATCACTTCTAAAATCAATGCAGGAAAGAAGAAGAGAAAATACGGAGAAAAGGAAAATAATTTTCCTTATTTTCAAAAAAATTCTTTTTAAATTCATATACTGCTCTCTTTCTTTAACATTTTCTTTTTGTTTCAACTAATTCTTTTATGTTTTTTCTAGATAAAAACATAAGTACTGTTCCTTTGTTTATACTCTTAAAATCTTACTACCACACATCAAAAGACTCATGTACCTCATTTCCATTTTTATCTATATAAGTGTCTGTCCCATGTAAAAGTATAATAAAATCTTTTTTATTGTAGTATTTAGTAATTTCATCTCTTAATTTTTCAACATCTTTTTTAGTTAAATCGTCTGGCACTAAAAATCTTACTACTGGTGTTATGTTATTAAACTTCATAAGTTCGTACCAATCTATTTCCACTAAATTTCTTTCTTGGTTAAAGTATTTATTAAATATTTTTCCATATTTTTCTATCCCTTTTAAAGAATATTCCTTAACCTCATCTTTATAATTTTTTTTCTTTACAACACATTCTTTATCCTGAACATAAATAAAACTTACACTATCTCCAAAAGATTTTTCATCCAACAATCCACATTCCCATTCATTATTTCCAGCATTATACTTTATGCCTGGATATTCATCAAATATTTTTTCTATTTTTTCAAAATCATTTCCTCTTGATTTATCATAGATT
>NZ_CALHQO010000353.1:0-4592 GCF_938036635.1 uncultured Leptotrichia sp. | reverse complement strand
TTAAAGCAAATAAGGAGGTTTTTTATGGGATTTATTAATTCATTTCAAATTTACTCTAAAGGAGAGAATACTATTACAAATAATATTCTATTACTTCTATCAAATTTATATAGAATAAATCCAAAAATTTATGAATTATTTATAAACAGTGTTCTTCCAGAAAATATTAATTATAAGGTTATCCCTGTTTTTACACAACAAA
Source organism: uncultured Leptotrichia sp. (assembly GCF_938036635.1). Taxonomy (NCBI): domain Bacteria; kingdom Fusobacteriati; phylum Fusobacteriota; class Fusobacteriia; order Fusobacteriales; family Leptotrichiaceae; genus Leptotrichia; species uncultured Leptotrichia sp. The sequence goes on along the minus strand of NZ_CALHQO010000353.1, from coordinate 4,390 downwards.
AATCACAAAAGGAAGGAGGGATTATCGACGGACATATTCAGACAAAAGCAACAAAAATCATTATTGAAACTAAAATTTCAGGATTAGATAATACAAAAAAACTTATTAATTACTGCAAAAACGAAAATTTAACTGAAACAAATATATTAATTCACATAAGTAATTCTACCTTTGATGAAGCTGCCATAAAATCTATAAATCAAAGAATAGGAATTTATAATTTTAATTTTGTTTCAATAACTTTTTCCGAATTAATTTCTTCCCTTCAGGAAATTGCGGACGAATATCCTTTTAATGAAGAACTATACCGTTTATCCAAGGATTTTTATTATTATTGCAGTTCAATGGGGCTAATAAAAAACGTATTCAGAATCGTTCCATGCAACAAAAGTTTTGAATTAAACGAAAAATATCATTTATACTTCCAACCTGAATCTAGAGGATATTCAAACCATCAATTTACTGGAATATATACTGCAAAAGAAGTGAAATATATTGGAAAAGTGAATAAAGTTTTTTTGGCTGAACTTACAAAAGAAGGAAAATTAACTACTGAAAAAATTTCAGGCGAGGGAGAAATTACTACCGAGGAAGAAAACAGAATAATAAGCACAATAAAAGAATTTCCAGAAATTTATGGCTATGGAGATATTTCAAAAGTACATATTTTCTTTTTATTTGATGATAATGATTTTTGCCCAACAGAATTTAAAAAAACTTCAAAGTATGGTTTACTAGGCTCTAGACTTTTTGACTTAAAAGTAGATTTAGAAATTGAAAATGCAGAGAAATTATCAACTTTGGAAATTGCAGAAAAATTAAATGATATTACTTGGTAAAAATAAATTTTTAAAAGATTGGAGAAGAATTATGAGAAAATTGTTGTTAATTTTAAGTTTGTTTGTTGTAAATATTGTTGGGATGGCTTATGAGAAATGTAATCCTAAAACAATCTATGAAATTAGTGTAAATGATTTAAATGGAAGTTATTTTGGACAAAACAAAAAAGATGGAACAATTATGATAAAACTTGGTAAAAATGCTAATAAAGTACAGGCAATTCACTTTGATGAAAATAGGATTTTAAATAATTGTATTCTTGATCCCAAAATAACAGAATTTCATATTGAACATGGTTTATTTATCAATGCGATGTATGCTGAAATGATGGATGGTGTATATAATAATAATCAAGACATAAAAATAGATTATGATTCGTGTCTTGAGAAAAATCATCAATTTTGTAAAATTTCTAAAGATGCAGACATTAACGGAAATCCTGTGGGAATTTCATTTAATCAAGAAGTTCAGGATATTGAGATTCATGGAAATATAGTTGACGTTGAAAAAAGAAATGATTATAAAAAAGTGATAATAGGTGAAGGATATGAAGAAGATGATATTCCTGTATGTGCAAGTAAAAGTATTAGTGAAGAAAATTGTAAAAAAGAAAAATTCATAGTAAAATCTCCAAATGGTTATGCCAATCTTACTAGAAAAGCGTATGATAATTCAACTATTCGTGATAAAATAAAAAATGGAACAATTGTAGTCATAGATCCAATTGATATAAGTCCTTTTGATGTTGAAGGAGTATATGTTGAAGTTTTAGGACAACATAAATTTGGATATATTAATTGGAAATATTTGAAAAAGAAATAGATATTCACACATATTAATTTAAAATTTTAGGAGAAATATAAATGGAAAATAATAATGTTGAAAACAAAAATTTAGTAAAAATTCTAATTGGAATAATAATTGCACTTGTTCTGGTTATAGGATTTATTATCATAGGTGGTGGTATTTACCAATTTGTAAGTATGAAAAATAAAATAAGCGAGATGGAAAAAGTTCAAAAGGAACAGGAAAAACGACAGTTGGAAAATCAAATGATGGCTTCAGTACAAACTCAGACTAAAGAAAATAACAAAAAAAGTGAAACCAAAACCAACGAAACTAAGACTGAAACTAAAGAAGTCGATCCATATGAAAGAAGATTTACAGCTTCTGATATGAACGATACACTTGTAGAAATTAAAGGTGTAAGAGATGGAAATAAAGTGCTAGTGCGAGTTTTAGAAGGAAAGAATAAAAATAAAAAAGGATATATTAATTTAAAAGGTTTTAAAAATATAAGCAGTTCTTCTTTAAGAAAATTAATTGGGAGCACTTGGGCTGCAACTGGTGTTAATAATGGAGTTGAAATGGAGTATGGTTTAATCCTTCATCGTCCTGGTTCAGATATATATAGCTTTAATTTAAATAAAGCATTAATAGATTACAAGTTATCTGGACATGATTCAGCAGTAAGGTATGACTGTGAGCGTGATACAGCAAGAAATTTTGTACAAAATTATGATCCTTCAGCTTGTTATTAAATATTCAAAAAAATACTCAGACAACTAACCACACTATTGTTTGAGTATTTTTTATACTAACTATTTTCAAAATTCAATAGACAATTTATTTTTGATTCTTTTTAATCTTTTTCAACCACTCATCTGCCGCCTTTTCAAATTTATTTTCCCCATGCTCGTAAAACTTGATTTTTTCATTCATATAAATTTGGTCTACATAATGATTTTCATAATTGTGTGGGTATTTGTAGTCTTTTGCTCCAACTTTTGTGAGATGAACTGGTACTTCCTGAATTTTTTCATTTTCAATGTGGCTTAGTGCTGAATTTATAGCATTGTAGGCTGAATTGCTTTTGGGAGAAATTGCGAGATAGATTGCCACTTCAGATAAGATAATTCTAGCTTCAGGCATTCCAATTTCCTTTATTGCATTAAGTCCTGCCACAGCAACTGTTAAAGCCTGCGGATTTGCAAGTCCAATGTCTTCAGAAGCCAAAATTACAAGTCTTCTTGCGATATATAAAATATCTTCTCCACCAGATAGCATTTTTGCCATCCAGTAGACAGCCGCATCAGGATCGCTTCCACGAATGCTTTTTATCATTGCTGAAATTGTATTGTACTTGTCTTCTGTCTTGTGATATGATTTTTTTGTATTCAAAATTTCCTTGACTTCTTCCAGCGTAAACTCCACTCCAACATTTGTAATTAGTTCCAAAATATTTATAGCCTGCCTTGCATCTCCTTCGATTATTTCCGAAATATATCCCAAAATATCATCTGAAATTCCAAAATTCTCCTTTTCATTAATATTTCTCAATATTTTAAGCAAATCATCCTCACTCAATTTCTTAAATTCAAATGCCATACATCGTGATAACAATGCGTTATTCAAGTTATAATAAGGATTTTCAGTAGTCGCTCCAATTAAAATAATATTTCCATTTTCCAAATCTTCTAAAAGTGAATCCTGCTGCAACTTGTTGAATCTATGAATTTCATCTAAAAATAAGAGTGTCTGCTGTCCATTTGTGTGAAAACTGCTGTGTGCCTTGTCAGAAATATTCTTTATATCAGTTACAGAGGCTTTTATAGCATTCAAATATTCGTAATGGTAATTCATTTTATCAGCAATTATTTCTGCAAGCGTAGTTTTCCCCGTTCCCGGTGCTCCCCAGAAAATCGCATTCATAAAGTTTCCTCGCTCAATAATCTTTCTCAAAATTCCATTTTCCCCAACCAATCTCTTCTGCCCATAAAAATCATCAAGACTTTTTGGACGGTATCTAAATGCTAGCGGCTTCTTATCTTCATATACTTCATCAAATAAATTCATTTTTTATATTTCCTTTTTTATAATTTTGTTTAATTTTCCAAATATTAAAAATACAAATAAAAATATATTTATTGTCTTTTTTATCTGTAAATTTGTTCCCATTACTCCAAAATCACTGATTTTCTTACTAGTGTCTCTTAATTCAAAATTATTGTTTAATATTAAAGTCTCACCATTTTCCAGTTTAATTATTTTTCCGTATACTTCTCCTTCAATAGTTTCTTTATTTTTTAGTTTTATTTTTACAACATCCCAGTTAAAGTAGATAATTTTTCCTTTTAACCACATAATTTCGTTTTTTTCATTGATAAAAGATAAATTTACCCTGTTATTATCATCAATCACAGTATCTTTAATATTTATAAATCCCTTTTGAGAATCCTCGTAAGTTATAATTTTTAGATTTTTATCTATTTTCCACTTTATTTTGCTGTCTTTGTTTATCATTTCGATGGAACTGTTTTTTAAGTCATCAATGGAATTTATTTCAGCATTTTTTATCAAAATAGATTTTTTATTTAACATTTCCAGCTCATTTTTGTGGGAATTGAGAAAATATCCTATTCCAAGAAATATTATTATTGCAGGAAATATTTTTTTTATATTGAAATTGTAATAATAGGCAGTAAAAATTTTCTTTTTTATAATTGTGGTAATTAATTTTGAAAAAAGTGATAAGATAATGATGATTATG
>NZ_CALHQO010000352.1:0-1495 GCF_938036635.1 uncultured Leptotrichia sp. | reverse complement strand
ACCTTATAAAAAACACAAACTTATTTTTATATTTACACTCTATATTATATCCAATTTTTTATATTTTTCAAATTTTATTCAAATTTTATTCAAATTTTTTATAAATTATAAAAAAAATCAGCACTACTGAAGTCATAACAACTTCAATATTACTGATTTCTCCTTTTCTTTAATCTTTTTTTATTCTGTAATTAGAATCCTTGATTTTCTCTATTAGCATAAGGCCCTTGTGCTAAACTGCTTGTTGCATTTTTAGGATTTGTTAATAATGATTTATAGCTAAAGAATATACTTCCTTTTACTTCTGGATAATTTCTGTTGAAATTTACCTGATTTATTAATTCTTTTGCATTTTGCCAATCATTAACTTTGTATGCAGCTTGTCCTATATATAGATTTGTTTTTGTCTGACCTGCATATTTACTCCACCATTTCACAAGCGTATTGTACTCAGCAGCTTTATGCCCCTGATTCCAGTAAATTTGCGGTGCTACATAATCTATCCATCCTTTATTCATCCACAATAAAATATCTGCATATAAATCATCGTAGTTTTGAACTCCAGCTTTTGTTTCAGAACCTCTAGATGGATCAGTAGACGCATTTCTCCATACTCCAAAAGGACTTATTCCAAATTCTACATTTTCATTTTCTTTTTTTATAGAAGAATGCAATTTCTCAACTAATTTATTTACATTGTCTCTTCTCCAGTCACCAACTGATGAAAATTTGTGTCCATATTTCTGATACTGTGCAGAATCAGGATATTCTTGATTTTTAACTTTATACGGATAAAAATAGTCATCCATATGAACACCATCAACATCATAATTTTTTACAACTTCAACAATACTGTTTACAACATAGTCATTAACTTCAGGAATACCTGGATTTAAGTACAATTGTCCTCCATAAGCTACTGTCCATTCTGGTTTTTTACGTCCAATGTTATCTTTTGATAATTTATCTCTTGAACTAGATACTGAAAGTCTGTATGGATTAAACCATGCATGAAATTCAATTCCTCTCTTATGTGCTTCTTCTACCATGAATTTTAGTGGATCGTATCCTGGATTTATCCCTTGAGTCCCTGTTAAGTACTCAGACCAAGGTGCATATTTAGATGGATAAAAAGCATCCCCTGATGGCTTAATTTGTACAAATACTGCATTCATATTCCATTTTTTCACATTATCAAGAATTGTTAAAAATTCTCTTTTTTGCTGCTCAACACTAAGTCCTTTTTTTGACGGCCAATCAATATTACTTACACTGGCTACCCACACTCCTCTTAATTCTTTGCTCTTTGTTACTTTTTGATTATCAATTTTTGATGCATTATGATTATTTCCCATAATAATATTAGAGGCATTTAATGTAGTTGCCATTAAAACCGTAATTGCTAATACTGATATTTTTTTTATAATTGATTTCACCAATATCTCCTTTCTGAATATCAAATCTTCAATATCATTTTAGTATATTTCTTTTTAAA
>NZ_CALHQO010000351.1:0-3739 GCF_938036635.1 uncultured Leptotrichia sp. | reverse complement strand
AAAGGAGCGATTAATGGGTATTAGTATAGCATTATACGGATTAAAATTAATAAATAAAGAAACAGGAAAACAAGTTGATATAATTAATCAAAAAATAAATTTATATCAAGGAACAGTTTTGGAGGCTTTGTATCAAAAATTTAATCAAGATTACGAAAAAAAAGAAATTAAAGAATTAGGCAAACCTGCTTTGAACATATATTCAAAATATTGTGTAGATAATTTAAAACGTTTGAAAGATAATTCTTTTTTTGGTAAAATAAAATATGGAAAGAATTTAGAAACGCCAATTTCTATTTTAAAAGAAAACGAAACAGAAAATTTGAAACCCAACGAAGTTCCTGCGTATATATTTCATTTTTATTTCGCTCCTTTCAGTCTATCTTTAAAACGCGAAAAAGAAAATTATATACTTTTATTAATACAAATGACAGATGGTTCAGGAATAAAAAGTGATATAATAGATGGTGTTTATAAAAAAATAATACAAGATATTTTGGATTCAAATACTTCTGAAAAATTCAAGTTAAATATAGATTCGTTTAATTATGGAAATTTAAGTGAATTAATAGAAAAATCAACGGTAAAGAAAATAACAGTATATAAAAAAATAGACAGAAACAACAGGGTATTAAATGAATTATCAAAAGCTTTGGATTTTGAAGTGATAGATGTTCATCAAACCCTCAATATACGGAAATTAAATAAGAAGTTAAAAAATTTTTCTGATAAAATATATAAAATAAATTTAGAGGATTTAGGGATAGAAAGTTTAAATGCGGAAGTTTTATTAGGAAACAAGAAAAAGAGTATAAGATTAAACAACAAAGAAGAGAGAATAGAAACAAAACAAACAAGAATAGATATAACTGAAGAATACAAATCATGCGAAGATGACTTCGAAAAAATAATGAATATTTTTTTAAAAGAATATGAAGATATAAAAGAATGGAGCAATAAAGATGGGTAAAGAATTAACTATGAAAATAATATTTGGTATATGTTTGGTTATTTTTTTTACATTTTTTATTATAGAAATGAAAAATATGAACATTAAATATATTGTTTACAATTTTATCGATGCTTTAAAAGTTGAAAAAGACGGAAGATATAAAAATTCTTGTCCTAGAATTTTTTATTATTTTGCATTACCGTTTTGTTTTGGTGGAGCAATAGAATTTATTTTTAAGCCCCAAATAACGACCGAATTTATATCGACCATATCTACAATTTTGACTTTATTAATCGGTTTTTTAACAAGTTCTCTTTTCACAATAAACGGTTTAATAGAAAAAGTTGGCGAAAAAAAAAGTAAGAAAGAAGCATTAATTATTTTATATAATAGCATTGTATATGAAATTTTTTGTTCATTTATTTTGTTTGCGATTTACATTTCTTTATATTTTATACAATTTAGTATTATTGAATTTTTATCTTTCTCACTATGTTTGCACGTAGTTTTTGTTTTTATATTTCTTTTTTACACAATAACGGAATTAATGAAACTAGATATTTAAAATAAAAATTGTTAGTCACAAAATTGGCGAATACCACTGTCATAAGAAAAAATAATTTTTTACAAGAGCTTTTAAAAAAGGCTCTTTTTTTGTTAAAAATTTTTTGACTTTTTGTTTACTTTATGGTAAACTTAAAAACGAGGTGAGAAAATTTGGAAATTTACGAAAAATTTATATCAAAAATAAGAGAAAAAAACATGAGTCCAGCTAAATTTTCACGAGAAATTGGCATGTCAAAGCAATTATTTTTTTATCACTTAAAAAATTTAAAAAAGAAAAAAATAACTTTTAATACTGAACAATTTAAAAAAATATGCGAAAAATTAAGTGTGGACGCTAATTTTTTTTACAAATAAAGTTTACTTGTAAGTAAACAAAATCCAAAAGAAAAGAAAGGAGGTGTGAGATGAAATATGAAATAGATAAATCTAATTTTATATTCATATTATGTGCTTACCAAGCGTTTAAAGTAATAAAAAATGGATTAAATATTCAAAATATATTAATAGGCATAGGATATATAACGGTTGCTGTAATATATTTTAAATATGAAAGTAAAATAAAAAAGGCGATATATGAAATACTGCCTTTTTTGATATTTTACTGGTTGATTGGAACTTTATTTAAAGAAATAATAGAAGTTAGTTTTAGATAAAATTAAGAAAATACGAAAGAGAGTGATTAAATGGATAAAATAAAAATTTTAGGTCAGACGTACAATATTATAGAAAAAGATATGAAGAATGAAGAAGTAATTTTTGGAGAAATTGAGTATTTAACAAATACAATAATAATAAATAAAAAAATGCAAGAAGAAAAAAAGAAGATTACATTACTCCATGAAGTTTTACATGCAATTTTTAGTCAATTAAGACTAGATGAAAAAATTAATGAAAGCGAGAATCTAATTTCTTCTCTTGCAGAAAGCCTTTACATGTTTCTAAATGAAAATAAAAATTTTATTTCTTTTTAGATTTTGAAGAACTTTTAGTTTGAGATAAAGCAGATCCAGCTACACTTTTAGATTTACTGCTGTATCTTTCATCTCTTAAAATACTTGAAGCCTTACTGGCTACAGATTTTGATGTTTGTTTCTTATTGGGCATAAATTTCTCCTTTCCAGAAGGTATATTTTGAAATATTATAATGGACTTAAAATATACGTTTCTTAATAATTACACTTGTTAGCAATCTTGCGTAATTGTTGCTAACAAAAATAGTATATCATAAAAAATTATAAATTTCAAGGAGGAAAAATGTTTAAAGAATTTTTAGAAAAATGCCTAAGATATGGAAATTTGTATATTTTAGAAGAAACAGGGGATAGGGAAAAGATTAAGAGAATTAGTAAGAGACACGGCAAAGTAACTGAAGCAAGTGTATTGCTATTTGATTTGGGAACGAAAAGAACTACGGTAAACGAAATATATTTTAACAGCCAAGGATATTTCATAATTCGGGATCAGAAAAGATTGAGATTGGAAAAATTTAAGTAACAAAAAAAGCACTTCAAATGAAGTGCAAAAACCCCTAAGGGTAGAGGAGTAGAGGTGAAATTCATGTCCTATCTATTCAAGCTGTAATAAATAATTACAAAAAGAATAAATATCGCAATGAAATCTACCATCTCACTACCTCCTTTATATTAAGTTTGCGAGTTGATGAAACTCGCATAGGACAATTATAACAAAAAAGACTGGAAAAATCCAGCCCAATTTGTCATCATTTTGTTTAACTTAATATAAAGTTCCCTTAGGGGTTACCCCAGAGTGGTTATATTATATCACAAATTATGAAAAAGTCAAAATAAAAAATAAAGGAATGTGATGAAAATGGAAAAGCCTAACTATTTTGGCATATTGCCAGCGAATGTAAGGTATGATAAGAATTTAAAACCTATGGAAAAGATTTTATATACAGAAATTTCATCTTTGACAAACAAAGACGGATACTGCTATGCAACAAATTCATATTTTTCTAAATTATACGAAGTACATAAAAATACTGTTGGAACTTGGATTAACAATTTAGAAAAACAGGGCTATATAAAGACGGTTTTAATTTACAAAAAAGGTACTAAAGAAATTATTGAAAGACGTATCTATATAAACCAAAAAATTGATACCCCTATCAATGAAAACGTTGATACCTATCAACAAAAAGATTTAGAGCCTAAAACAACACCAACATTCTGTCCCTTAGCGGTATCAACTGTGATGAAA
>NZ_CALHQO010000350.1:0-4200 GCF_938036635.1 uncultured Leptotrichia sp. | reverse complement strand
TATCAGAACTAAAGGATAAATATTTAATGAATTTAAAAAATGTAATCATTTTTTCTTCTATTAATAGAAGGGTAAATTGCAATAGTAAATGTCACTTTTTTATGAAATATTATGAAATGTACTGTTTCAATTCAATATCATACATTTCTTTTGAGCTTTTTCCATTAAAAAGTTTTCTCGGATAATTATTCATCCATTCCTCTATACTCTTCAGTTCTTCTTCCATTATATCTGTTATATCTGTCCCTTTTGGTATGAACCTTCTTATCAGCTTATTATTATTTTCGTTGCTCCCACGTTCCCACGAACTGAAGCTGTATGCATAAAAATATCCTACTCCCAGTCCTTCTATCCCCTCAACCTTCATAAATTCACTACCATTGTCACTCGTAAGTGTCTTTATTGAATCTGGATATTCCTCTATTAATTCCTTTATTCTTCCTTCTGTATGTAATGCCGTCCTGTTTTCAAGTTTCCTTATCAGCTGAAGCCTTGTCTTACGTTCTGTCAGTACAAGAAGACATGCCAATGTCCCCTCTTACCTAATACTGTATCCACTTCCCAGTGCCCATGCTCTAACCGTTCCCCTGTCCTTTCATCTCTTTCCTCTATGCTCCTCCCTCCCTGCTTTCTTATACGTTTCCTCAACTCAACCTTCTTCCTTCTCCTCTTCCTGTAGGACATGTCAGCCTCACTGTATTCCAGAAACAGTCCGCCATGTATATAGTTATACAGTGTCTTCAGTTCTATGTTTACCTCCAGCCCTTCCCTTTTTGCCTGCTCCAGTGCGGCATACGAGGAATTCTTCCCCCGTTTCATCGAATCTTCAAGATATTTTACCAGTTTGAGGTTCTTCCCTATCTTAAGTTCTCCTTCTTTCCCCTTCTGTGCCTTGTCATACTTTGACTGGGCAAATTCCGCAGAATATACTTCCCTTGTCAATAAATCTGTATTCAGAAGCTCCACCATGCCCCTTTTAATTTCCCTGTGGAGGGTTCTCACACTTATTCCCAGTTCCTCCGCTATTTTCACTTTTGACATTCCTATTTTAAGAAGTGCTTCTATTTTTCCTCTCTCTATTAATTTTAAGTGTTGCCCTTTTTTTCTTTTTGTTGTATACTGTTTTTGAACCATATTGTTTTCTCCTTTGATTTTTTTGTCCGAATTAATCATACCATAGAAAACTTTTATGGTTCTTATTTTTTTCCATATAGTGACACTTTATTTTACAACTTTTATATTTAAAATTTCACATTATTTTTAGAATTAAACGCATTTTGAAAAAATCCATCGGATAAATTAAATTCAAAAGTTTCACGGCTGATGTAACCTACAGTTTTGTCGCTTTCGTAAAGTTGAATGAGAAAATTTGCCATTTCTTCGGATGTATGATAGTTTGGATAAGATTTATCATAATCAAAATTAGTTTTACCAGTTGCGACATTTCCAAAGTTAGTTTTGGTTGCGGCGGGTGCTAGGACTTTTGCTTTTAATTGTGCGTTGTTTTGCTTTAATTCTAGTGCGAGTCCTTCTGTGAAGGCGTTTACGTAAAATTTGGTAGCACAGTAGACAATTGCGTTTGGGACGATTGTGTAGCCTCCTGCTGAGGAGATATTGATTAATTGAGAGCCTTTTTCGTTGTGGTAATCTTGGACGTATAAGGAAGATAGCAAAGTTAATGCTTCTACATTGAGATGAAGCATATCTAAAATTTTATTTAAAGACTGCTCTTTTATATCGCCATACATCCCAAAACCTGCATTGTTTATTAAAGTTTCAATGTGATAATTGTTTAATTTTAAATATAGTTCAGGGATTTTACCGACATCAGTTAAGTCAAAATCTATTACAAGAATGTCCAAATTCGGATTTTTCTTTAAAATTTCGCTTTTTAAGTCTTCTAGTAAATTCTTTCTTCGTGCAATCAGAATAAGATTTTTATTTCTTTCTGCAAATTTTAGAGCTACAGCTCTACCTATTCCCGAACTTGCTCCTGTTATAACAGTATATTTGGTTTTCATAGTTATTACCTCCATAAATTTGATAAATAAAGGATAGCAGTTAGAGTATAGTATAAGTCAATAACTTTTTTGAAAGGAGAAAATAAAATGAAAAAGAATGAACAAAAAATAATGCAAATAAAGGAATTTTCAGAAAAAACAGGCTTAACTCCATATACAATAAGGTTTTATGAAAAAAAGGAGCTGTTTCGTGTAAAAAGAGATGAGAAAAATAGAAGAATATACGATGAAACTGATATTGAATGGATAAAAATGTTAAAAAGATTAAAAGATATGGGAATGAAATTGAGTGAAATTAAGAAATATTCAGATTTACGATATGAAGGGAACGGAACGATAAAAGAAAGAATGAAAATTTTGACAAATCATAAAAAATATGTAAATATAGAAATTGAAAAGTGGCAAAAATATTTACAAAATCTTGATGATAAACTTGAGATTTATGAGAGCTTTTTAAAAAGTATTTCTGAAAAATAAAAGGGTCATAAATATATAGAAATTAAGGAGAAAATATGCTTGTGGATACAAATATAACTTGGGGATTTGTCTTGTTATCCCCTTTTATAATTCCAATATTAATTTTATTAACTTTCTGGTTTTTTGTTTCAAAACGAAAGTTTAATTTTCTTATCTCATTTACAATTTTATCATTATTATTTGTTAGGTATCTTCGTTTTCCTTATGACACAGTTAACCGTAACAGTGAACTCGAAGTATCACAAAATTTTTTGATAAAAAGAACTTTGAGTTCGGATTCAGAGCATGAAGTTTATAAACTTGTTGACAAGACGAAGCCTGAAGATTTGATTTTGTATTTAAATGGATTAGCTAAAATTAATAATACTTGGGTTGGTTATATAGAAGAAACAGATTCTTACGAAGGAAAATATGGTGTTAAACCAGAAACATATTTTTTCATTAACGACAATAAAATTGAATATAACTTAGATGAGAAAACTTTAGAAAAAAGATTAGGTTTAAAAGAAATAAAATTACAGAATGCTGAATACTTTGTTGATAAATTTGGGAGTAAAAAAGAAATCTTATATCAATATCAATTAGATAAAACAGGAGATTTAGATGAAAATATTTCTTTAAATTCAGAATTAAGCAAGAAATTGGAAACAAAGTATAAAAAAGATAGAGCATTCTATTTGATGTTTTGGAGTGTAATGTTGCTTATGGAAATTATTTATCTGTTTATAAAAAATAGAAAAATTACAAAAAGTAATAAAGATTAGAAGAAGGAAAAAGGATGGAAAAAAATGAAAATAAATTTATATCGAAAGTAAAAAGCTTTTTAGTACTAGTTTTATTTACAGTAATTTACTTTTTCTTTCAGAAAACAATATATCCAGCATTGGCATTTTTGTTCTGGCTGGTTTTTGCGATGCCGTTAGCAGGAATTATTATTAATGCTCTGGAATTTTTACATCTTCCGCAAGTGGCAATGACCACTATTGCTGTTGTAATTTCGGGAATTGCTTTAATAATGGTTCTTATGCTTGTGTTTTACTTAGGATATTTGTGCAGTAAATTTTTGAAAAAAATGGATAAAACTGTATTAGGCTGTGTAATGACAGCGATTTTAATCTATTTTTTGTATAAAGTTTTTACAGAAACAGATGAAAGTACAGCAATGTTTGCGCCGACAGCACGGGAAATACATATTTTCTGTACAGCATCACATATTTTTTACACAGTTGGAGTATTTTTTAGTGATAAAGTCAAGAAAGCATTGGACAGAATAAAATTTAAAAGAAAAAAATAAAAGAAGGAGAAGAGAAATGAAAAAAAATACAGACAAACTTATGATGAAACAGAATAACCCTTTAGGATTAATTTTATTTACAATAATTTATTTTTTAGTTCAGTCAGCAATATATCCAGTGTTGGCATATTTGTTTTGGTTTATTTTTACATTATTTTCTACTGGGGTTTTGTTGGAAGCTCCAGAGCAGATTTTGAAGATTTTTGTAATTGTATTTTTGTTGTTTTGCTTGATAATAATATTGGGAATTATGTACTTCTTAGGATATTTGTGCAAAAGATTTCTAAAAAAAATGAATAAAAAAGCATTAATTTTGGTAATGATTGTAATATTTATTTATTTTGTGTTTAGGGCTATTTTTGAAGATGAAAATAGTTCGATAATGTCTAGTTTGACAAATGGGAGAAA
>NZ_CALHQO010000349.1:0-2832 GCF_938036635.1 uncultured Leptotrichia sp. | reverse complement strand
AGTGATATAGTATATTTGTTAGCAATCATATAAGAAGAGTGCTAATAAATAAAAAATAATTTAAACTAAAAAAAGAAGGTGATGTGTATGGAACAGAACTTTACGCAAAAAAGTATTGAGGCTATTTCAGAGGCTAATAACTTTGCGATTAGATATAGACATTCTGATATAAAGGTGGAACATTTACTGCTTGCACTTGTGGGGCAGATGGATGGATTGATTCCTAGCGTGCTTAAGAAAATGGGGATTGATACGACTGATATGATTAGGAAGATTGAGAGCAAACTGGAAAGTTTTCCTAAGATTGAAGGTGGAAATAGTGAGCCAAGAGCGAATAGTGAATTAAATAGAGTTCTCGTTGGAGCAAGAGATATTGCAAAGAAAATGGGAGACAGCTATATTAGTACAGAACATTTGTTTTTGGCAAGTTATGATAATAACAGCTTTTTAAAAGATTACGGAATAAATAAGAAACAGTTTGAAACTGTACTAGAAAGTGTAAGAGGAGGTAGAAAAATTATGACAGATAATCCAGAAAGTACATATGAAGCATTAGATAAATTTGGAAAAGATCTGGTTGAACTGGCTCGAAAAGGTAAACTTGATCCAATTATTGGAAGAGATAATGAAATCCGACGGGCTATACAGATTTTATCAAGAAGAAATAAAAATAATCCGATTCTGATTGGAGAGCCTGGAGTTGGGAAAACAGCTATTGCAGAAGGGATTGCACAAAGAATACTGAAAGGCGATGTGCCTGAAAATTTGAAGGACAAGACAATTTTCTCGCTTGATATGGGTGCCTTGGTTGCAGGAGCTAAATATCGTGGAGAATTTGAGGAAAGATTAAAAGCAGTATTAGAAGAAATTGAAAAAAGTGAAGGAAGAATAATTCTTTTCATTGATGAAGTACATAATATTGTGGGAGCAGGGAAAACAGAGGGATCTATGGACGCTGGAAACCTTTTGAAGCCAATGCTTGCACGTGGGGAAATAAAGGTTATTGGAGCTACTACGATTGATGAGTACAGAAAGTATATTGAAAAGGATGCGGCACTTGAGCGTAGATTTCAGCCTGTAATGGTAGATGAACCGACTGTGGAAGATACAATTTCAATATTACGTGGATTGAAAGAAAAATTTGAGATTTTCCATGGAATTAGAATTACGGATAATGCGATAGTTACAGCGGCTACAATGAGTGACAGATATATAAACGACAGATTTTTGCCAGATAAAGCGATTGACTTGATTGATGAGGCTGCTGCAAAAGTTAAGACTGAAATTAATTCAATGCCAACAGAACTGGATGAAGTGACAAGACGTGTTATGCAGCTTGAAATTGAAAAAGTGGCACTTGAGAAGGAAAAAGATCAGGCTTCTAAAGATAGACTTGTTACATTAGAAAAAGAATTGGCAGAACTTAATGAGAAAAAAGCTGCATTTAAGGCACAATGGGAAAGTGAAAAGCAGGAAGTTGAAAAAATACAAAATATTAATACAGAAATTGAGAAAATTAAACTTCAAATTGCTGATGCACAAAGAAAAAATGACTATAACAAACTGGCTGAGCTGCAATATGGTAAATTGCCGGAACTAGAAAAACAAAGGGCAGATGAAGAAGAAAAAGCCAAAAATCAAAATCCAAGTGCAAATAAATTATTAAAACAGGAAATTGACAGTGAAGAAATAGCAGAAATTGTTGGAAAATGGACTGGAATACCAGTTTCAAAATTGTTACAGGGAGAGCGTGAAAAAATCTTACATCTTGCAGAACAAATGATGAAAAGAGTAATTGGACAAGATGAAGCAATCACAACAATAAGTGACACAATAATTCGTTCACGTGCTGGATTAAAAGATCCAAACCGTCCAATTGGTTCATTCATCTTCTTAGGGCCAACAGGGGTAGGTAAGACTTATTTGACAAAAACTCTTGCATTTAACCTGTTTGACGACGAAAGCAATATTATTAGAATTGATATGAGTGAATACATGGATAAATTCAGCACCACAAGATTAATCGGAGCGCCTCCAGGGTATGTAGGATATGAAGAAGGTGGGCAATTGACAGAAGCCGTAAGAAGAAAACCTTATTCAGTAATTTTGTTTGACGAAATTGAGAAGGCTCATCCAGATGTATTTAATATTCTGTTGCAACTACTTGATGATGGAAGGCTTACAGATGGAAAAGGAAAAGTTGTAGACTTTAAGAATACAATTATCATTATGACTTCAAATATCGGAAGTGAAATCATATTAGAAGATCCGCAAGTTTCAGAGTCTACAAAAGAAGCTGTATTAAATGAAATGAAACATAGATTCAAGCCAGAATTCTTGAACAGAATTGATGATATTATCGTATTTAAAGCATTAGGAAAAGAAAGTGTAAAAAATATTATCTCACTTATTCTTGATGAAATAAACGATAAATTAAAGGAACAATATATAAAAATTGAATTTACAGACAAAGCTCTAGATTATATTGTAAACGAGGCTTATGACCCAGCTTATGGAGCAAGACCTCTAAAACGTTTTGTTCAAAAAGATATAGAAACTAACTTATCAAAAATGATTTTGAGCAACGAAGTTCCTGAAAATAGTACAGTTGTGCTGGATAGCAATGGAGAAAAATTGATTTATAATGTAAAAAAATAGATTGATGCTTGTATAGCGGAATCAAAAAATAATTTTTTAGAAGGAAGCACCAGAAATGGTGTTTCTTTTTGTTTAATACTAAAATTTATTTAAACAATGAATTTATTATAAGCTTTTTTAAAACTAGTTTTACTATAAATGGTAAAGAGTATTAATTAGAGCAAAATTAAAGTG
>NZ_CALHQO010000348.1:0-3479 GCF_938036635.1 uncultured Leptotrichia sp. | reverse complement strand
TAATCCTAATCTGTTTTATCCGGACTGGGATACAGAAAAGCACATCTGGAACGAATTGGAATACGAAAATCCAGTTTTGGATAACGGAAATCTAAGAGAGGCAACAAAAGAGGAACTATACAAAGCTGGAAAATACACTCTTGATGAAAATGAATTAATTGAGAATGGAAAAATCAAGACCGTCGAACTATCTGAATTTGAGTACATTGAGAACAATCAAATCAAATACAGAAAAGAAGAAAAGGTTGAGAAACTAAAACAGGAACTTTACGAACTGAGAATTGAAAGGGAGAAAAAGCCTTTTGAATTTGAAGTGAAAGGGACTAAGTATCTTCAGCACAACAGGACAATAGATCAGTCTAATATAACCAAGATACTGTTTAGCTTAGTTCTCGGCTTTATTCTTAAATTAATGGGAAAAATAGCCAAAGGTCAGAAATTGGATTTCTCGCAAGTTATGACTGACTTAATGGCGACAGAGTACAGCAACTGGAAATTCTACACAGAGGACGGCTCTGAAAAATATGTGAATGTAAGTGTTCAGAAATTCATAGAAATGTCCGAAATAATGAGAAAACATACAACTACTTCGATGGTTGCCGAGACAACATTGTCGCACAGCTTGGAAAACAAAACGGTCGAAGAGCTGAAATCATTTAATGCTGAAATTGAATATAACAAATTATTTGAAAGTGAAATGAAGCAAGGTTAGGAGGTATTTATGAATCTTGAAAGGAATAAGCTTTATATATGTTTTCACAAGCCTAAAAGTATCATAGGTTTTTTGATAACATTAAGGACATTAGGAAAATACAGCCATTGTGAATTCATATATAATGACTATGTATATTTATCAAATCCTGGTGGCGTAAGAATAAAACCTTTTGTGTATAAAGATAATATGGATATATATGAGCTTGACAAGCATATTGAAATCCCTATTGTGCTAAAAGAGTTTATGAAACTGAAAGGCAAAGGGTACGACTATGGAGCTATTTTTTTCAGCCAGTTGCTGGAGCTGGGAATTGAACATAAGGACAAATATTTTTGTTCAGAATTATGCATACATCTGATTAACAAGGGATTAGATGAGAGTCTGACATACAATTTAAAAACGTTAAAGGCTAATCAATTCAGTCCTGCAAAGTTGTATAAATATTTAAGAGATATGGAATTATTAGGAAGAAAGGTGGAATAAAAATGGATAGATTTGAGAGAATATTTGAATATATGCTAAAAGTCGAAGGAGGTTATTCTGATGATAAAAACGATAAAGGCGGAGAAACAACTTGGGGAATTACAAAAGAAGAAGCAAGGGATTTTGGATATAAAGGAAATATGCAAGACTTGACAAAAGACTTCGCAAAAAACATATATCTAAAAAAATACTACTTAGGGAACAAACTAGATAAAGTAAATGATGACAAATTAGCTCTGTCCATATGCGATTGGGCAGTTAATTCAGGAAGAAATGGAACAAAAAACGCACAGATTGCTATAAACCAATTGACAAATGCAAATCTTGATGTGGATGGAATAATCGGAAGCAAAACATTAGATGCATTAAATGCAGTAGATCCTGAAAAATTTTTGGAAGTTTACCACAATCTGCAAAGAATTTATTACAGAAGTAAAGTTGAAGCTGACAAAACGCAGAGAGATTTTTTGGCTGGCTGGCTGAACAGAGTTCAAAGAAAGGAGGAATATTTGAAAGATTGGGATAAAGAAAATACAGTAACAGAGAATAAAAAATATTCTTTCGCTCAGTCAAGCTTAGACAAAATGAAAAAAGTACACCCAAAGCTGGTTGAAGTTATGAAAGCTGCAATTGAAAATAGTCCGTACGATTTTAGAATCACAGACGGAGCTAGAACAACGGAAGAACAGTTTGCTTTGTACCAAATAGGAAGAAGCAAACCGGGCAGAATTGTAACAAATTGTGATGGGAAAAAATTTAAATCAAACCATCAAATCAAATCTGACGGATACGGACATGCAGTTGACATATTCCCTTGTGGAGTTATAGAAAATGGAGTATATAGAAAATTTACATCTGAAGAAGGGTATGATGAAAAGAAATTGAAATTGATTGCAAACCATATCTTGGAAGTAGCAAAAAGTAAAAACATTAACATTGAGTGGGGTGGAAATTGGAAAATGAAAGATACGCCACATTTTGAATTAAAGTAATGTAAAAATGGCTTGAATACGAGCCAAAATCGAACGTTAAAAAACTTTTTGGATAAATAAGTTGGCTAGCAGTCTGAAATTGATTGTAGAGCCTGCTAGCTAGCTTAAAATTGATTTTATAAATTTTAGGAGGAGAAACAATGGATAAACAGTTACAAGTAATTTTAATAGGTATGCTGGTAGATTTTACTAGAAAAGAAGTGTTGGAAAAGGAAATAATCTTTGGAGCTAAAAAAGGGATAGAAAAACTGGAAGCTGTTAAAAACAACTTTTTTAGGAAGTTTAAGGATTTTGTAAAGAAATCACAGGAGATAAACAATCCATATATTCCTGATGACATTGAGAGATTTACTGAAGATTTATTGTTAAAAGGTACCGAGTCACTTGAAAAAACGATAAATGTAGATGAAATAATACACAGAATACTTGGAGAAGAAAAAACAGCAGTAGGGATATAAGGAGCATAACCAATGATAGAGGATTTAAAAGTAATAATAGACAATCACGGACTTTTCCTTATACTGTTTTTTTCAGGAGTCCTGTTTGGCGTGGTTGCACAGAAAATGATAGACAACCAGCCAGTGAAACCATATATAAAAAGAATAGCCGTTGCTGGAATGACAATGGCTATCGCCTTATCGCTTAATAAAGTGGTGGGGCATTTCAATGCCGGCTTCCTGTATCCGTGGAGTCCTGTCTTGGGATTTTTCGGCGAAGCTATGATGGAAACGATCAATCAGAAAAGATATGGAATCAGCAAAGGATTCCTGGAACTTCTGCTGGAAAAGCTCGGATTTGTCAAGAAGAGGGATGATAAAGATGAAGATGTATCACAGAAGTAGGAAGTTTGCAATCGTAATGTTTGCACTGATATTTTTAAATTCAGCAATTACATTAGAATTAAGAGGATATCAAAGAAGGCAGAATTTAAACCTGCTACGGAGCAAGCTGAAGAACGAAAGCAACAAAGAAATATTTGATTCCATAGAAGAAAGGTCGAAGACGGAAGATTTAATACTCCTGATAGGCACAAACTTCATCGCTTTAATGATAACTGTCGGATTCGATAGATTCGGAGCGTTTGAGGAAAGTGGCGAAACTATAAAGGAGAATAAGAAAAAACTTGTGAAAATATTTTTGTAAATTGTACCGTATGTAACAAATATGTAACAAAAATAATAAATGTTGTAAGAAATAACTAGCGTTTAAATCTCTTTTTATGCGGTATTAACGGAACTTACAAATTTTAAAACAATTATAAGAAAATTAATATTGAAAATTGTAAAAAA
>NZ_CALHQO010000347.1:0-4753 GCF_938036635.1 uncultured Leptotrichia sp. | reverse complement strand
TAAAGATAATAAAAATGACACATCCAAAACCTTTAAATGATAAAAGGATAGTAATAATTCAAAAAAATGGCAGTAAATATAAAAATTTTTTGTATTTTTTTATAAAAAGAGATTATTCTCAAAATTATTTAGCAATTTTTTTACAAATACGAAAAATATGTCAGGAAAAGAAAATAGAATTTGTTGTAGAAGAGAAAGAGTATAATAATATTTTAGAAAATAAATAAAAAAATCAAGGGGTTGATTGAGATGAAGAATAAAATAATTAGAGGGTTAGTTTTTGTAGTTTTAGTTTTTGGAATATTTTCTTGTTTTAGAAAAGAAAAGATAAATGAGACAATTGATGTAAATAGAGATGAGAATAGAATTTTAGTTGCATCATTTAATGCTATGCGTCTTGGTGAGAAACAAAAAGATTATCGGACACTTTCAAAAGTTTTAGCAAAGTTTGATTTAATTGGGCTAGAAGAAGTTATGAATGAGAAAGGAGTTAAGAAAGTCCAGGCGTATTTGGAAAAGTTGACTAAAGAGAAATGGGCCTATATTATTTCGGAAAATTCTGTAGGAAGTGAAAATTATCGTGAATATTTTGCATTTATTTACAGGAAAAGCAAATTTTCTGAAGCAAGAGAGCTTGGATTTTATAAGGAAAAGGATGAGAATGAGTTTATGAGAGAGCCGTATGGTGCATATTTTAAAGCAGGAAACTTTGATTTTGTTTATGTTATTGTACATTCAGTTTTTGGTGATAAAGAAAAACAGAGACTGCTTGAGGCGGCAAATTATATCAATGTTTATGAATATTTTTCTAAATTGACAGATGAGGATGATATAATTATCGCTGGAGATTTTAATACGCCTGCTGATAATATGGCTTTTAAAAACATAGCTGATAAATATAACGTCAAGTATATTTTAAATCCTGAAGAAAATTTGACTACACTTTCGGATAGTAAACTTGTAAGTTCTTATGATAATTTTTTCATAAATTTTGAAAAAACAAGAGAATTTACTGGAAATTTTGGAGTTTATAACTTTATAAAAAATGATAATTATGCTATAATAAAAAAATATGTGTCAGATCATTTGTTGATATTTTCAGAATATTCAACATTGGAGGATTTAGATTATTAAATAGATTTATTAAAGTTAAAATTTATTTTGTTAAGGAAAAAATATTATCAAGTAAACTGAAACTGTTGAGAAAATCTAAAAAAATATCAATGAAAAAGAAAGGAAATAAATGAAAGAAAAAGTATTGAATAAGAAGTTTGTTTATAAAAAAGTGCTTAATATTGGGTTGCCTGTGGCAATTGAAAATATGATTTATGCACTTATGAACTTTGTTGATATGTTTATGGTGGGGAAAGAGATTGTAACGCTTGGGCTGGGGACAGTTGCTGTTGCAGGATTAGGGTTTGCAAATCAGATGTTTATGATTTTTATGACTTCACTTTTTGGGATGAATAGTGGCGGTGGAATTTTGGCAGCTCAGTATTTTGGGAATAAGGATTATAAAAATCTGAAAAAATGTCTTGGGATAACGATAATAGTTGGATTTTTATTTTCACTGCTATTTCTTTTCGCAGGATTGTTTACCCCAAAACTTGTAATTTCAGTATTTACAAATGATAAAAAAGTTATAGAAATAGGGGCTTCATATTTACGTATAGTAGCGTGGACTTATCCACTTGTGGGAGTTGGTTTTGCCTTTAATATGCAACTTCGTGCAATAGGGAAAACCAAATATTCATTTTACTCAAGTGTAATAGGGCTTTTGATAAATGTGGTTATCAACTATGTTCTGATTTTTGGACATTTTGGATTTCCTGCGATGGGAGTGCGTGGTGCTGCAGTTGCAACAGTTATTGCGAGAATTATAAGTACTTTTTATATAATTTATGTGATTTACAAGTTAAAATTGCCAATTGCAGGGAAAATAAATGAATTATTTGACTTATCAATGGAATTTTTTGTAAAAGTTATGAAAATATCGCTCCCTGTTTTTATTCATGAAATATTGTGGGTACTTGGAGCAAGTGTGTATGTAATGATTTTTGGAAGAATGGGGACAAATTTTGCGGCTGCCGTTCAGGTTGTAAAATCAATTAGCAGTCTTGTATTGACATTGTTATTTGGACTTTCGAGTGCAACTTCGGCTATAATTGGTAATGAGATTGGTGCTGGAAGAGAAGAAAATGCTTATGACTATTCAATAATTTTATTAAAGGTAGCTGTTATTTCAGGAATTATTATTGGAGCAATTGTATTTGTTTTCAGTCCATTTATTCTGCAACATGTAAATGAAAAAAGTTATCCGTTAGCAAAAGAGGTTGTAAAGGCAGAGGTATTTGTAATTTTTGTAAAAGCAATAAGTTTACAGCTGTTAGTTGGAATTTTACGTTCAGGAGGAGATACGCTCTGGACAATGTTTGTTGATTTGATTCCGCTTTGGTTTATTGCGATTCCAGTAACATATTTTTCTGGATTATATTTAGGATTTCCAGTTGTATTTGTATATTTACTTTCATGTAGCGATGAAATTATAAAAATATTTCCATGTATATGGAGATTAAAGAGCAAGAAGTGGATAAATAATCTAGTTAGTTAGAAATTTGAATAAAAATGAAATATTTAAAAGGGAAAGTAATAAAAAATAAAAGAGGGTGGTTAAATCGGGGAAAAAAAGAAAACAGAAAATTTTCTGAAATGGAAGTGAATGATGTGAAAGTATTAAAAACAAGTTCGGACAGTTTTAAAAACAGGATAGAGGACGATGCTTTATTTATAGACAAAACTTTATTGATTCACGAAATAATAAGAAAAAAAGAGGAAGTTCAAATATTCACTCGTCCAAGAAGATTTGGAAAAACAACGAATTTATCAATGTTGGAATGCTTTTTTGACATAACAAAAAAAGACGAAAATAGAAAATTATTTAATGGATTAAAAATTGAAAATACAGAAAGTATGGAGTATTTTGGAAAATATCCTGTTGTTAAGTTGACATTTAAGGATGTGAAGCAAACTAATGCTCAAGGAAGTTTTAGTTACGTAAGAGAATTAATTGTGAATGTTTATGATGAGCATAGATATCTGTTTGATAATTTAGATGAAGGTGGAAAAGAGTATTTTTTAGATATTTTAAATAGAAATAAAGAAGTTAATTTAGGGGTTTCATTATTAAATTTGATGAAATTTTTAAGTAATTATCATAATGAAAAAGTAGTAATTTTAATAGATGAATACGATGCTCCAATAATAAATGCTTTTGATAAAGGATACTACAATGAAGCAATAAACTTTTTTCAAACATTTTACAGTTCAGCATTAAAGACTAATAATTCCTTGAAATATGGTATTTTGACAGGAATAACAAGGATTATAAAGGAAGGGATATTCTCTGGTTTAAATAATCTTTATGTAAATACGATTTTAAGTAAGGATTATTCAGAATATTTTGGACTTCTTGAAAGTGAAGTAATTGAAATGCTTGATTACTTTAATATGAAATATAAAATTGAAGAAGTGAGAAGCTGGTACAACGGCTATCTTTTTGGAAATGAGCAAATATACAATCCATGGTCTATTGTCAATTATTTAAGAGAAAAAGAAATAAAATCATACTGGGCAAATGTTTCTGGAAATACACTTTTAGAAAATATGATTGATAACGCTGGAGAAAGTGTTTATGCTGATTTAAAAAGATTTACTGATGGGGAAAGTATTGAAAAGTATATTTCAGACGGGACTACAATAAAAAGCCTTTTGAGCAGTGATGATGAAATTTGGCAGTTGTTTTTATACAGTGGGTATTTGACAAAAGCTGAAAAGCAAAGGGAAATAGATATAACATCAGATTATACAAATGTTTATAATTTAAAAATACCAAACAGGGAAATAAGAAGCTATTTTGGAAGTCTATTTCTTAACAGGTTTTTTGGAACGGAAGTGAAAACAAATATTCTAATAAAAGCACTTGAAAATGGAGACATTAAAAAATTTGAGAAAACATTAGGTGAAATAATGATAAATATGTTAAGCCATTTTGATTTGGATAGTGAAATGGAGAAGATTTATCAGGTGTTTATGATAGGGCTTGTCGGCTTTCTGATGGGAAGGTATGAAATTATTTCAAATAATGAAAGCAGATATGGAAGGTACGATTTGGCAATGATACCAGTAAAAAGCAATGAAAAAGCTTATCTTATGGAATTTAAAATTTCAAAAACTGAAAAAGGAATGAGAGCAAAGGCAGAAGAGGCTTTGAAGCAAATAGATGAGAAAAAGTATGATACAAGGTTGAAGGCTAGAGGAATAAAGAATATTTTGAAGATAGGGATAGCGTTTTATGGGAAGAGTGTGAAGGTTGTCAGTAAATAAAAGTTAGAAATTAAAATCAAATTTCAAAAATTTGCAATTTAGGACGTAAAAGGACAAGGAGAAGAAATTTTATTAGAAAAGGAAAGCATCTTGGATGTTAAATTTCTTTCAGAATCACCTGATGATTCAAATGCAAGAGCAACTGATTTAGGAATTATTCTTGAAATCAAAGGAAAAATTTTGGCAGCTGCAAATGGAGATGCTGAAGATGATACAAGAAAAGTTGCTCAATGGTCATTGGTACCTGCTGAATCAAGCGACGCATACAGAACTGTGGCATTAGAAGTAATATCTGCAGGGCAAATGGTAAGAAAAATTGATATGACAAACGCATTTGTTGTTGATTACGAAGAATCTTACGGAGATCAGG
>NZ_CALHQO010000346.1:0-3722 GCF_938036635.1 uncultured Leptotrichia sp. | reverse complement strand
AATTTTCAGAAGATGTTTTTATGATGAACAATATAAGTATGAAAAGAAAGGTAGGAGACATAATAGAAGGAAATCTGTTTATATCTTGGATAACAGAATTTGAAAAAACAAATGAAGAATTAATGTATGTACAAAAAAATGAATATGATGGGATAGCAGCAGTAGTAGAAATAACAGAAGTCATAAATAAATTAACTTATTATGCAAAAAATTCTATTGTAGACAGAGATATAATTCTGGATATGGAAAAAGATATGGATTTAAAAAAAGGAGATAGGATTTATATAGAAGGAAGTTTACAGATAGAACTTGAAGAATACAAGGAAAGACTTGGATTATTGGAAGATTGGAAAAGATAATGTAATAATTTCTTTTCCTTTAGAAAAAAGATTGGGTGTTTCTAAGGGAACATTTGAAAACTCACTGGAAGGATTTACAAGTCCGAATGAATACGAAGAAAGCATGAAGAAAGGAAACAAAGAGATTGCTTAAAAATAGTCTAAATTTTGGGGGACACTCTATTTTTATTTAGATGAAATGATATTTACTTTTTTGTGCTATATTTATTTTAACAACATGCAGAAAAAAAGATGTATTAAAACAAGCAAAAAACAAGCAATAAAGTTTAGGAATTAATTTAAGTTCAAGATTTTAATACTTGGAAAGATAAAAAGAAATTTGGGTATGCATAAAAAAGCAGGATATAAAGTTTTATAATTTTTTAGGACAGGGAGAAAATGTTAGTCTTCTTGTTTTTATATACTTTTGCCATTGTCATTTTGCAATTTATGGGATATAATAAAATTGATGTTTCTTGAAAGGAGTTACACCAGTGAGTAAATATAAGGAAGTTTATAATGATATAAAGGAAAAGATTACAAACGGGACATTTAAGGCAAGAGAATTTTTAAAAAGCGAATCTGAACTTGCACGTAAATATTCATATTCAAAAGATACGATAAGAAAAGCCTTGTCAATGCTTGAACTGGATGGATATATTCAGAAAATTAAAGGAAAAAATTCGATGGTTCTTGAGAATGGAAGATTTAAAAATAGCCTGTCAAATTTACGTACTTCAAAGGAACTGAATCAAATTGAAAATATTAATATAAAAACCAATCTTATTGATTTGAGACTTATTCAGGGAGACTCTGAACTTATGAGAATTTTTGAAGTATCTGAAGAAGCTTTGTTTTATAGGGTTTTACGTACAAGAGTTTTGGATGGGGAAGCGCTTGAATATGAAAAGACTTACTTTGATAAGCGAATTGTACCATTTTTAGATAAAAAAATTGCAGAAAGTTCAATTTACGATTATCTTGAAAAAAAATTACATCTAAAAATATCCCATTCACGACGAGATATAAAATTTAGATATGCTACTGAAGATGAAAAAAAACATATGGATTTAAAAGACTTTAATCTAGTTGTCGTAATTGAAAGCCATACTTATCTTTCTAATGGAACATTGTTTCAGTATGGCGTAAATTTATATAGGCCAGATAAATTCGTTTTTTCAACAGTGGCAAAAAGATAGGCAAGGTGAAAATTTGTGAGAATTTTAGTAATTGAAGATGAAAAGAATCTGAATGATATAATTGTAAAAAAGCTAGTATCGGAAAAATATTGTGTAGATAGCTGTTTTAATGGAAATGATGCACTGGAATATATTTTTTCTGTTGAATATGATGTTATTATTTCTGATATTATGCTTCCTGGGATAGATGGATTTGAAATTTTAAGAAGAATAAGGGAGAAAGAAATAAAAACACCTGTTTTACTATTAACTGCAAGAGATGGAATAGAGGACAGGGTAAAGGGGCTTGACTATGGAGCTGACGATTATTTAGTAAAACCATTTGCTTTTGATGAACTGATGGCAAGAATAAGAGTGCTTTTAAGAAGAAATCCGTCAAGCAGTAATTTAAATGCAAGCAATATATTCTCAATTGCAAATTTAACAGTAAATTGCAACTCTCACGATGTTTTTCGAGATAAAACGCCAATAAAGCTGTCAACTAGAGAATTTACAATTTTGGAATATATGATTAGAAATAAAGAGCGTGTGCTTTCAAGGGAACAAATTGAGCAGCATATATGGAATTATGACTATGAAGGCGGTACAAACGTGATAGATGTCTATATCAGATATTTAAGAAGAAAAATTGACAAGGATTTTGAACCTAAATTAATTCATACAATTCGTGGAGTCGGCTATGTATTAAAGGCTGAATAGGTTTTAAATTTTAAATAAAAAGGAATAAAAATAAACAATGAAAAGATTTTTTAATAATAGTTCAATAAAGTTAAAAATTGGTTTATGGTACATGGGAATTATGATTTTGCTTGTATTTTCATCACTGGCTATAGTTTTTTATATCAGTGAAAATATTATTCATTCGAGTGTACGAACTTATCTAAAAGATGTAGTAATTCATAGGCTTGATTATTTAACTATAAAAAATGGAGAAATTATAATTGACAGCAACTTTGATACAATGATTCAGAATGTGGAAATTGCCATTTATGACAAGGATTTCAAATTCCTTTATGGAAATTCACCAAATGGTTTTGAGATGGACAATAGAAAGTCAAAGGATAATAAAATTATGATTATTAGAAGCAATAATCAGAAATGGTATGTCTATAACAAGAAAATTGAACTTGGAAATTATGGAAAAGTATGGATTCGAGGAGTAATGCCTAATATTGGGCAATCAAGTGCCATTGAAACAGTTATTCAGATTTCCTTTGTAATTTTGCCATTTTTTCTTATACTTTCAGCAATTGGAGGCTACATTATTACAAAAAATGCCTTTACGCCAATTGAAAAGATTAGAAGAATTGCAGAAAAAATTAACGAAGGAAACGACTTGTCACAGCGAATAAATCTTGGAAAAGGCGATGATGAGCTTCACACACTTGCAAATACTTTTGATATAATGTTTGATAGGCTTCAGACATCTTTTGAAAATGAAATTCAGTTTACTTCGGATGTTTCACATGAATTAAGAACACCGATTACAGTAATTTTGACGCAGGCGGAGTACGGGAAAGACTCAATAAGTTCAGTCGAAGATGCACAAAAATCCTTTGGAATTATTGAAAAAGAAGGACAAAAAATGTCAAAACTAGTCTCACAATTATTAACTTTAGCGAGAATGGAACGAGGAAGACAAAAACTGAATATTGAAAACATCAATTTGAGTGAATTGCTAGAAATGATTATTGAAACTCAGACTTTAAGTGCAAAGACTAAAAATATAAAATTTGTTACAAAAATAATGCCTGAAATTTATGCAAGTATTGATGAAATGATGATTATGCGAGTTTTTACAAATCTAATTTCAAATGCAATTTCGTATGGAAAACAGAACGGAACAGTTACAGTTGAATTATTTCTTCAAAAAAATAGGATTGTCAGTAAAATTTCAGATGATGGAATAGGCATTTCGGAAGACAAGCTGGATAAGATATGGTTAAGATTTTATCAAGTAGATCCGTCTAAAAATGGAGATAATTCAGGACTTGGACTTTCTATGGTAAAAAAAATTATAGAACTGCATAGAGGAGAGATTTTTGTAGAAAGTGAACTTGGGAAAGGTACAACTTTTACAATAATTTTATAAAATCTGAAAAGAATTAAAAAAATTTACGTTCTAAAATACCGATGAATAGCGAATAATATACAAAACTGAAAAAAATTTTTAAAAAATTAAAAG